>NYTQ01000073.1 GCA_002683585.1 Cryomorphaceae bacterium | reverse complement strand
TTAAGATAATGACACCAGGGACCGACCCCAAGGAATGCGGGAATTGCACTCTTTCATTTGCGTCTAGTACTCCAGACGTAAAAGTAATTATATCCATAAAGCCAGGCGCTGCACGGAAATTCCAGCCTACATAATTACTAACAGCGTTATTAATGTTTCCATCGTTAGCTTGTAATTTATACCCATCTGAATCAAAAGAAATTAAACCGTTATTATTTTCAGGTTGAGTAGTATCTGAACTTAGAGACCTTGTTACACCTCTTAAAGTATCAAACAAAAAGTGCATTTGATTGTTACTTCTAGATTTTATCCACACAAGGGCTTTGCTAGTGTTGTCAATTCCAGTTATGACTTTCTTTTCTACTGGATCACTGCCTGTGTAAAGCGTCGTACTAAACGCAGCACTCGTTCCAGCTGGTGCGGTGCCGGTGACCAGCGTTCCAGGCGTGAGGTCATTCTGAATGGTGCCGCGCACGGTGGTACCGTCAGTTGAGTCAAACGTTTTGTTATCGACTAAAGTTAGTTCCGTAGCTTGAATAGGGTTGTAAGTTACAAACCCATCACTATCAATAAATTGTATAGTTGAGAAATTGTAAGTTTGATAATCAGGAATTGCCTGAGGCGTATTTATATAAACTTGAAACTTACTAATTTCTTGTCCCGAATAACTGACTAAATCAACTTCTTCTTCTCTTGAAAACCCATTAGAGCCTGCAGGGATATTAATAGATGCAGTTCCCATTAACGTACCCGCACTGTTGAAAAGGCGGATACCTGTTTCAATACCGCCGTGTTGTTGCACTCCATTGCCCGCCGCATTCAACCCGATATAAGGCGTCAAACTTATCTTTACTTTTCTAAAAGTAATCGGTATAGGATTGTCTAAAGTATAATCGCAAAGGATATTATTACCACTAGGAGTGTTTTGTAGAGCTACTATTACCCAATTAGTATTAATATTACCATCAAAAAATCTCTCAGGTCCTTGTGGTCCAGACTGAGCTGCCCCTATATAGTAAACAGCTGTTCCAGCAGAATTTACTGGTACATTATTTACTCCTATACCATCTGTAGCAACAGCACTTGTCTTCGGGTAGTAGTTAACATCACCGCCTACACCTGCACCATCTTCAGGTGAAAGGATGGTTGGTGTGTTAATAGAGCCTGTCGGAACAATTTCCCCAAGGTCAACTTTTAACCACGTATCTTCACCTTGACAACCACTATAAACTTTAAGTTGTGGAGGACATTGGCTAGTATCTAACCAAAGGTCATTTTCAGAAGCTGAACCGGGTTGCGTCGAGCTAATAAGGATTTGATCGCCACCAGTGCTAGTAGCTGATAATACATCACCATCAATGGATAAACCAGTGCCAACTTTAATACCACCTCTTACAGAATCTGAAGCGGCAGGTAGGACGTAGTTACTACCATCACCACCACCGTTACCGGTTACCTCTACCCAAGCACCATCTTTTCTACCATAAGTAGAACCGTCAGAAGGTGCATCAGCTCTAGTAGAAGATGCTTCAACCCATTGTGGACTACTGCCATCATTATAGTAAACGTAGAGATTACCATCATCTGTATCCCACCACAATTTACCGTTATAGGTGTCTGCCACTGCTGGAGGATCAACATCCATATGGACAATATCTCTAATCCTATTTTCAATAGCTAATGTAGATCCAATGTAGCAATCAGAAGCATTCCAACCATTATTGGAGTAGTTTGTTTCACCTGCTTTCTTCCAATAGATATCATCAGGATCATCCGGGTCAGGATCAAATGGACCTTCAATAAGACCTTCTACGATACATCTTGTATCTTCAATAGCATTACGCAGTTGACCAAAGTTATCATCAAGATCCTGTGCTTGAATAGGATAACCCGGTTCAAAATTAACTTTAATTGGGTCAATATCAGTTAATCTGTAGACAATAATTTGCTGCCCGTTTTCAGGTGCAACGGTAAAAGTAATGATAGAACCATTAGTACCAGTGTCTACAGTGTAACCATATAAAGGATCATCAGGTCCTTTAGTTACATATTTTTTAGTAATAGCTGAAAACCAAGCAACTTTAACGTCACCAGTTTCAATAAAATCAAAAGGTATGTTGAAAGAAACTTTAACACCATCACCTGTATAAGGTTCTCTAGTGTTACATTCTAGATCAATGTAATCTGCCATAGTTAATAAGAGTATTCAGACCTCAATTCATCGAGGTATTTAGTTGCTTGATCAGCAGCATCATAGTCACCACGTTGTGTGGCTCCTTTAATGACAGCCTTTTGCTGTGCAATGTTTAGAGCAATAGGATTGTCTTCAGTAAAACGATTCCATGCTTGTTTAAAATGTTTAGACCATGTAGCATCTAGACGTTCATGCAGCATAGTATCTTTACTTTTAATTTCTTTATTCTTACCACGACGTTTATTAAAGTCCGCTACTTCTTTTGTCCAATCTAAATCAAGTATCTTCTCCATGTCTCGCTGAAGACCTTGCTCAGCCATGTTAGCGTAGATTTGATTACGTTCACCAGGTGATAACTCTTCACCGTTGATAGGGTTAGCTGTAGGTTTCTGTAGACCAGACCAACCAGTAGCAAGTAGTTTAGATTTAAACTCACTAAGGTCACCCTTTGTCTTAACAAATGGGAACACCTTACCTAATGCAATTTCTAACGGATTAGAACCAACGTTTACTTTACCACCATCAAACGGGTCAATAGCATCAGTCAATGCTTCATCAATTGGTGGGATAAAACGGTTACGATTAGCTAGATAAGATTGCCAATTATTATCTGTATCTTGTAATTGCGGTACTAAAATAGAACTTGCCATACCTCTAACGGATGAACCTGGGATAAGTGAATCTACCATACCAGCAGTATAACGATTCCAAGCTTTAGGATCAAGATCAACCAGACCATGTAGTGTTTCCAGTTCACTATTCCACAACTCATTACCTACGTTAGCAGCCAATGCTTGTGCAATACTACGGAACCATTCAGCACTATCATCCGGTCCACCACCTGCAAATGTAGATCTAACTACATCAGTAGTTAAATTAAGGAACAATTTAAACTCAGTAGGCAGTTGTTCATAGGATACATAATTAGGTTTTTCTGGATCTAAACTAAGATTAATGTGCTCAGGTTTCTCACCTAAACGCATACGTTCTGCACGTTCTTGTTTTGACATCCATGACATACTACCAGTAATAGCTCCACTAGTAGCAAGTAATGCCGCACTCATTACAACACCACTACTTTGAATTTTACGTCCAATGTAGTTTGATTTGAGCATCTGAAATTCATCCATTGATGCACCTTTCATACCATGGATTTCTAATACCTCTTGGATTTGCTCATCAGTTTTAGCCATGATAGTCTTCATTGACCTATCAGACCACATAGCAACAGCACCAGTAGGATCAAATGTAGCAATCCTGGATAAGTTATTAGCACGTGTTGTAGGGAACAGGAAAATACCTTTCAGTGCAGGTACTTTTTGGAACATCTCTTCCATTGCTTTGACTGCTGGTACTTCAGCATTCATTGCAATTTCTTCTGAGGCAAACTTGGCGAAACCAGGTTTAAGAGTACCCTCTTCATCAAAAAGATTTTTGTAGAGTTTCTTTTCCAGTTTACGGAATTGTTTCTTAGACCATGCACCATTAGTTTCCATAGCAAGTTGATCATAAGCATTAACTCTTGAATTAAGAGTTGCCATAAATTGCTTCAGGAAACCATCACCAGCATACATGAGGTTAAATCCCCATTGGTTCATTGATTGACGATTCCACCATCCTATACCTTTAGACATGTTCCAGAGAGCTTGTCTGCCGGGGGACATAGTATAAGATAGTTCTTCCAACTCTTCAAAGTCTGCTAGGTCTTCTTTAAATGTCCGACCAGTAGCAGTGCTGCTATCAAACTTGTAATCTGCCCTGCCTCTACTACGAGCGGCATTAGGATTAGTAATTGAAAATCTAAGGTCATCTCTAAAAGCCTTTCTACCACGTTTAAAAGCGTCTACAATACCACTGTAACCTACTAATGCACGTTGTAGTGGTTTTAGGTTACCTTTCAATGCATACGGTACAGAACCTGCGAAGGTATGGATAGGGTGTGTAGCAAGTCCCCATGAGTTACCAACTAAAGCTTTAGCAGGTGCAACACCATTAATAAGACTAGCTTGTCTAGCAGAGTTTGCTTCACTCAAGATGACTGATGGTACCTTAGGATCACTAATAAAAGACTTCTTTAGAAGACCTAGACGTTGATCAAGGTGTTTAAATAGAGTATGCTGACTACGGACATCACCGTTTGTTTTAGCAAACAAGTTGTAGACTGGACGTAGGTAAGAAGGGTTTTCTTTTGCCATACGTTCTAGTTCATCAACAAAAGCATCAGCTTTTTGACCTCTTTCCCGTGCAGTTTGGAGAAGTTTATCCTTCAAACCCTTTACGTAGTTATCGTCAATTTCTAGGAGACCTTCAATACTACCTGCTTTCTCAGCATAGACAGCACGGAGTTGTCGAGAAGTCTTCTCAATAGACTCACTAATCTCTACCTCTTTGATTAGAGTACGTAGGCGAGGCATCAACAGTTCTTGTAGTCTAGATGTATCAAACATCTCTTCCATCATATCGATGTTACGAGAAAGATCTGCTACACTAGCAGCAGTCTGTGTCTGAATAACAGCAGATGCACGTTGCTTGTATGGACTAACAGCATCAACNANGTTAGAGATAGCACGTTTCATGATCTCTCTTTGACCTTTATCNTGGANTTTAAATGTGTTGCTTACCAGTTTAGTCTCAATGTTATTCAAATCACTGACTACTTTGGTAAAAGCTTCCTCAGAATCAGCAGCAATAGTAGCATCGTATAAGTTGTTTACAGCTTCCTCTACCTGTTGTTTAGTTACTTTTTTACCAGCAACAGAGAATTCAAATTGAGCACCAAGGTCACCTTCTAGTTTAGATAGTACACTAGCACGTCTAGCTTCATCAGCTCGTGACAATACATTGATAGTATCATTATCAATAGCAGGTCGTGACCTACCTTCTGATGTACCAATGTTGTTCTGAATACGTGCCTGGTCAGCCATGAATTCCATGGGCTGTGCCTTCTCATCCAAGGTAACCCGGGATACAGGTTCAGCAGGTTCATTAACGAATGCATTATAACCACCTTCCCCATTAGGGTCAGCTTCTAATACACGTTTACCTTCATCTAGTTGTGCTTTCTGTTTAACTTGTGGTGTTGGTGTACCATCAAACTCTTGAATTAATTGAGAAGCTTTCTCATTAAGAGGCTTATATGCGTTACCACTTTTAGCAGCATTGAAATCAAAAGCAAAGGGGATACCTGCTAGCAGCATGTTTTCAAACATGTTCTTAGCATAGATAGCATCTGGTGAATCACTATCACGTGATGCCCACGGAATATTATATCCTTGCGGTAGAACTTGTTCAAACATTGATGCCAGGTTACCCGCTTCTGATGTTTGTTCAGAGGTAGCAGAGATACCAATATCAGCAGCAAGATAACTAACTGCTTTACCTTTAGCACCTAAACCAAAAGTACCTGCCACACCACCACCTAACAAAGCAGTAGGTCCAACAATAGCACTGATATCTTGAATTGTTTTATTAACAGGATCATCTTTAGCTACACCTTGTGCAACCTCATCCCATTTATCATCAACAGGTTTTAACCCGGGAACCAAGGTACTGACAAGATCCATAAGACCTGTCATCATACCTACACCAGGTTGTGTACCACGTTCTACTGTTTGAATGGGGTTACCAGCTATGCTGTTACCACCAGACAAGTAATCTAATGCACCTAATAGTGGGACATCTGCTGTATTTGTGTTGCTAGCAGCAGCAACCTGTTCAGTTCGTGAGGGTTCAATAGTAGGACCAGCTGCATCGCCAGAATTGANACGTGCTTCCATAGCAGCACCATCAGCTTTCTTTTGCTCAGCTAAAGCCGCTGCCTCAGCAGCAGCAGCCTGCCTTTCTTTTTCCTCTTCTTCTTTGAGTTGTGAATCCGTAGACCACTTAAACTCAGTGTCAGAATAATCCATATTAATTGGGTTGTAATTCAGGTCTCATGTTTCTAGCACTACGCCAGGGATTAGCGGGATTATACTGTTCTCTAAATCTCCGAATAGTTTCTTTTTCCGCTGCTGTCGTGGCTAAACCAGGTCCACCCTGTTGAATCCACCACTGTTCCCACGGTCCATACAAACCATTATTATCTAAATGTACAAAGAAAATACGATCTTGCACGGCTTCGTTGAACAACATATCATCAGAAACACCAGCTATTTCAGCAGCTTCTGCTAGAGTAGTCTCAATGAATTGATATTTACCAACAGCATTTAATTCTTGTGCTTGTAAAGCTTTGACTTCACCTAGTGTCATTTGTGTAAGAGGTCTACCATAACGTGCGGTAGCTCCTCCCGGTGTATCACCACCTTGACCACGATTGATTGCATCNTAACCAGCAGTAGGTGATTCACGTCTACTAACAATACGTTTAACTTGATCACCTAAGGGTGTTGACTGAGCATAAATAGCTTCACCTGTAGCTCCGATAGAAGCAATATCAGTACGAACCTGATTAGGTCTATACTGCCAGTTAAAGCCAGATGAATTCAATAGGTCTTCAGTCTCATCAGTTACAGCAGTAATTTCTTTTGGTAGTTCGTCTAATCCAAGACCCTTAAGTCTACTATTGACAAGATCAACTACACTTGTTTTACCGCCACTACCTTGTTGAATATCATAATAAATAGAAGGTACAGTTAATTTACCACCATTACGGAAATCAAGGTTCATCTTTTCTAATGCTGCCTGTTCACCACTATATAATGGTTGATCAGATGTAAGAGCAGCTTGAGGGTTTGACTTCA
Source organism: Cryomorphaceae bacterium (assembly GCA_002683585.1). The sequence goes on along the minus strand of NYTQ01000073.1, from coordinate 17,095 downwards.
GTTTATCACGTACTTCACGTTGTAACCCGTCAAACCCATAGGCTTTCCCAGACATATCATAGCCAGCAAAGATGCCCATACCGCCATCTGTTTTACCATCTTTAATTTTATAGAGTCCATCCGCATCATTTAATTCAGCTTTAAAGTCATCATCTGCTGCTTTTCTAGCAGCTTCATGATCATTAGTTCTAGTTAGTTCTGCAGTATAAACTGCATTCCATCTGCTAGTAGCTGTTTGAATAGCCCATTCTAATGACTCATGTTTCTTACCACCTGCAATACGGTCGTAACCTGCAACCCTATCTAGACCAGCTTTAATAATTTTCTCAGCACCTTTAGATGCTTCAGATGGTACAGAAGAGGATTGCTTAGCTTCAATTTTATTGATAAGCTCAGTCTTTGTTTCAGGTGTCAACATTGAATCCTGTTGAATTTCAGCAATAGAAGGTATGATACCTAATGATAGCTGCCTTTCAACTTGATTTTCAATGTTATCTTGATATTGTGATTTAGAAGTGAGAGGGATTTTAGATTTAATATGTTCTGATAATGCTTTATTACCATCAGCTAGTGCTTTACTAGCCTGCTCTGCTAGGTATTCAGGTGTAACGTCAATTGTACCATCAGCTGCATCTTTTTCTAGTGCAGCATCAAATGCTTTAATCTGCTCACGTTCTCCTACCTTACGTTCATATTCAGATAGTTGATATATCTGCTCACGTTCTTCATTGCGTTGAGTCAGCATATCTTTTACATCAGCACTATACTGTCCCCTCAATGTCTGACCATTAGGACCAAACGGAGAATCTAATACAGCATCAATAGCAGTCATGTTATCTGACCTAGCAAGTTGTTTCAATGCTTCCTTACGAGCTTCACCAGGTGCCTTACCGTTAGTTACTAGAACATTATAGAAATCATTGAATGATTGAGCTGTAGGGTTATTGTTTAATTTAACAGAGAATTTATCTTGTTCTTCAGCTTGTAGTCGTTTAACAGTTGCTGCTGACTCACGGCTCAATAGCTCTGTCTCCATCTTACGGAGTGGATCGAAGAAATATTTATTTTTAACAGCAGGGTTATTTACTCCATCAAGACCTACTTGTTCAAAGAATTTAGTTCTCAATGCAGCCGCAGCAGCTGACCTTTCTTCATGCCCTTCTGCTGTAGCTACAGTAACTGGTCTACCGTTAATGACAACAGCAAAGTCAGGGTTACTCTTATTAGCAGCGAAGAACTCAGGGAACCTTGATACTTCACTTTGTAGTCTACCCGTTTCAAATCCATACTTACCATGACCATAGGAATCCCTACGTAGTAATTGTTTCTCTTCTGGACTCATCACTGAGTTAGGAATAGAATCAATAGTCTTTAGGTATCTGCTATTACTATCAGCAAGTTGGTTCTCTTGTTCATCTAGGGTTTCATAACTACTAGTACCAGCATAGTATGCTAGGTTCTCACCTAATGCTGCTAGTTTTTTATTCTCCGCCTCTTGATCACCAACCATCTTGTCAGTAAGTGATTTACTAAACTGACCTAATGACCTAAGAGTGTCTTTATACTTCCTAGAGTTAGCAAGTTTAGTCTCATTGTTCCTTGCAATATCATTTAATTTACTTTGTTGAGCACCAAGTTGACGTTGCTGCTCACGTTGTAAACTAGGAACAATATCAATAATATCTACAGGGTTAAACGATGCACCCTTGGATTGGGGGCGATACTCCCCTTCATTCATGTAAGAATTTGTCATCATCTATTTGCGTGTAGTTTATTATCTAGCACCATAGCATTAACAAGGTCTCCTCCTAAATCTAATGCAAGGTTAACAGGTGAAGGACCTGATGCTTGAGTAGGTGCTAACGGAGCAATACGTGTTCTAGGTGCAATAGCAACTTGACCATATGCTTGATTACGTGCTCCCTCAGCTTGAAGTTTAAGATCTTGTAGACTTTGTTGCATAGCGATGTCACCACTAAGTAATGACTCTGATAGTTTAGCTTGTCCTCTACCAAATGATTTCAGAACATCTGCATCTAATCTTTGTGCTGATTTACCAGCTGCACCAGTAGCACTTGTAGCACCCTGAGATCTAGCTAATTGGATTAACCTATCTTGTGTTTGAAATGATGCTGCTTTTAAAGCTTCATTCTTCTGTGTCTGAGCACGGGAGAAACCTAATGCAGCAGCTTCATCAATACTTCTAATCTGTTGTTTGTATTGACTTTTCTGGAAGCCATATAACTGCCTAGCATAATCATCTTCCTGTTTGTAGATCTTCAGTTGTTGTTTATATTGCTTAGCTGCAGCTTCATTCTGTGCTCTGGCTTCATTACGTTGACCGAAGAACCCACTAATTGATTGAGCTGCACTAAGACCTAAAGACGCAATTGCTAAAGGTAGCATTTTTGAAATTTAATAAAGGGTAATTGATTAGGTCCGAATGGTACTTCTTCTAAGAATTCAAACCCTAAGTGTTTTAATAATTTCAGATGAACAGTGTTCCGTTTATCTGCAAAGTTCCACAGTATACTTTCTGATCGACTATCAATAAAGCGTTTAGCTTCCCTTGTAAAAGTGATCGGGAAGTCATGGATAGCAGGTGTACATAGCATCCAGATGCGTCCGTCTCCTTCTATTCCAGCTAGTCCGGCAGTCCTGCCGTCAGGTACTGTGAATGATACACAGGTGCCATTGAGAGAAGCGATGGGTATATCTATGGTAGGAATTATACCATGACCTTCTACTGCCTCTCTCAGGTCATCCTGGCGTAGGTTAGAAGCTACCTGATAAGCAGCCTCTAACGTACATGGGTGAATAAATTTAGACACGTCTATAATAACGGTTGGTGTAATCACCTTCCCATCTCAAGGAATAGATGATACAAGGTAAATTAAAATCGCTCCTAATAGAAATATTAACGTTAGTATTACGATCATAAATAGGTACAGTCTGTTCCTGTTCAAAAGCAATAGGATAATCAACAACACCCGGTGTCACATTAGGACCTGGAGCTGCACCAGCTATAACGCCATCTGCATAAGGTTGCTCATATAGCATTGTATAATCATCTTTACCATACCTTTTGATATCAACATGATAAGCACCTACTGCACCATGATTAATTTTATATCTATGCATAGTTAAAGATGCTGTAGTATCAGCACGATACTCAGTTCCATCGCTCTTACCTACATAATATTTAGGCAGGTCAACCTGACAGTTATATTTAATACCAGTTATATTTACTGNNAACATTTTATTAGAAGGGTCTTTTCTAAATACACTAGGAACAACATCTTCATTACCTGTCTTCTCCCAAGGTATAAGATCCTCAGGTAATTCTGTCCAGTAGTCAACAAACTCTGGCATGTCAGTAGGATTAGCTGTTGCACCATCGAAAGCTTCAACATCTAAAGATGTGAGATAACATTCCGTTGCATCTGTAGTAGCGTTACCGTTACCTGTAATGACAAACATCTTAGATCCACTAAAGAAATGATGTTTAATAGGATGGGGAAATTCAAATCTAATCCACGCTGTCTGTTGATCAACTTGACTACTATCTTTTAAATATACATACAACCACATAATCTTTGTCAGTTCTACATCTGTAGCTGTCCTATTCTTCTTTATAGGCATAGGTTTGCTGTATGCCAGAATGTTGTAAATACGGGAAGATGATGTGTGCGTATATCCTTTAGAAAATTTAGCTTGTACAATTTTACTACGTTCATTGATATCAACCTGACCACGGTCAAACACGTTTGTCATTTCATACATACGTGTAGCTTCCTCATTAGTAACAAAACTAATGTTAGTGCTTAACATACGTGGTGTACTGTTTGGCTCAAATTCATAGTTTGCAATCTGAGTTACATTGACAGTAGAAGGTGATAGGATATCTGAGTTCGTAAAGAATTGATATTGAGTATTAGCTCCAAAGATTACTAAACCGTTGTTAGTTACGATGCTACCATACAAAGGGTCTGATATATTTGTATTTGATATAACATCAATAGGATCGGAGATAGATGAAGTCAACGCAGTCTTAGGGAAGAAATCTGTTATGTTTTCAGAGCTACTAGTTATAATAGTACCGACTGACGTAAGGAATATAAGTCTATTTTTGAAGAAATTAATCCCAGTAATTTTAGCAGTATCATCAATAAAACTTGGGTTATATTTAGACGTACCTGCTGATCTACTTTTCCAGTTTATCCTAGATACAACAAAATTTTTACCAGTACATGTAATCATGTGTGGCATCGTTCTATTGACAAACTCCCTAGGTTCATATGGTTTAGCAATCTCTTGCCAGAAACCTTGACCACTATTATCTACAACTACATTAACTTCATCTTCAAATGGTATAGAGTTAATAAATTTAAAGTAGACATCATCCGTCTCACCAGTTGAATTTCTAACTCTAACTTTAAAATTAGGCTTACATTCTATAGGCAAGTTAGCCACACTATTGCAATAAGCAATCGGTACTAGATCTGGATTATCTGTGTCCAGCACCTTCTCAGTATTTAGGATATTAAATAAATCTATATCAGGAGTATCTACTAGGAATGGGATTTTAGATTTTAAATAAATACCATTACCAATAATNTCAACTTTGTCGAATACATTATCAGTATCTTTAGTATCGATTTCGTTTTTTAATTCTATTAATATGTTATCAATAGATCCTGCATCGGAGTCTTCAGCTTCAACTTTAATTAGATCTTTAGCTTCTACAACTGAGAGGATCTCACTAACTTTAAACCATAAATCAAAAGTCTGACTATTACCATTTTTTTCAGACATTTTGATGTAAATAATATCATCTTCCTTGAAGCCTTCACCACCATCTACAATTTTAATATCGTAGAAGTCGTATCTCATCTTATCAGTTCCAGCTGTAACTAACTGACCACGTAGTTTAGCTTCTATTTTAAAAGCTTTAGTAATGCGATCAGGCTCTCTTATTGATGTAGGATTACCGTCTTGATCATTACTAACATCTATTTTTTCCGACTCCCCTTCTACTGTAACACCTGTAAGGTTTAAATCTTTATCGCTCCAGTAATCGTTATAATTTAATCTATTAGTTTTTATAATAGTACCGTCTTCTACAACCCTTACTGTTTTGAGTGGGTCATCCTCTTTTTGTTTGATCGGGTCAATCTTTAAAGTGTAAGTCCTTGATGGGTCTAAAACTTTAGTCTCAATAAAAGCGTAGTATTTTTGTTCATCTTCTTTAGGTGGAGAGTTTCCTTGCATTACTGTCCTAATCGCAGGATTAGTGACAATAATATTATCCTTGATACTGACAGTTTTCAATGCCTTTCTGTTCTTTTTATCTAGATAGAAATCCTCCTCGTTATCAGTGTATTGTTTTTTAAAGAAATCAAAAGATACTAATGCTTTATTACCCTTTTTATCTTCTAACTTTTCTACCTCACCACTTGTGTAAAATTTACCAAGTTCTAAAGCTACTGTAGAATACTTTACCTCAACAGGTGTACCCTCTAGATCCCAGAAAAATACTTGACCATCTTTATTAGAGATGTATCCTAAGTATTGTCCTGACCTACCTACTTGATTGTTACGATCGAATTCAATCCAAGTACCATCACCTGATATACCATCTAATTTATCTATCCATTTCATACCCGGTCTTTTAAGTAGACCATAAGTAACATCAGGTAGGAAGTTCACGCAGTCCCGTACTTGACCAGGTTTCTTTAATTCATCAGGTTGTTCATTGATCCCACCGAAAAAGTTAGGGACTAGCTGTGATACTGCTGTCATCGTTGAAGAGTTCTATAAGGTTGATATGATCGGTAAGAGACACCAGATGGTGTTCCAAAGAAAGAGCTATCACTTTGATTACATTCGTATTCCATACATGCTGCACGGGCTTGTGCCTCCTGCATAGATAACATTTGAGTCAACTCAGGGTTAGAGACTAATTGTGTAGCAGCTCTACCACTAGCTCTGAGTGTAACCAACCTCTGGAATACAGTAGGTATCTCTGCATACTCTAATAGGAATACGTAATCTAGTTTAATTGGTCTATTAAATTTATAGGTGTGGTGATATTTATCATACAGACGGGTTCCGCGTTTAACCGGATCACAGTCTCTATAAACTTGACCTTCTGATTTATCTAAACGGATAACATTAGGTGGTATATTTATTTCATTATAATCATTAGGTAGCATTTCATAACAATACTCAGTATTGAATACCCACCCTTCTGTCTGGACATCTGTATTGACATCCATTAATAGGTTATGGACAAAAGCGATTTCAGGGTTTAGATAGACCAAAGTCTTATCTTCATTCTGATAGATACGTGATACTGGTGCTTGTCCAATAGCTCCCAGTATTGAGTTCACACTGGAAAGTTCGGTTTCAGTTGACATTGATTATTATTCTCAATAAAGGGATAAAAAAAAGCCCCCCGAAGGGGGCGGTGAATATCAGGAAGTAGGAGCAAGACGAGTAGTACTTGCAGAGTTTCCATAAGCTGTGGTTGCCCACTGCTCAGTCTCAGACTTAACAGTAGAACCTTTCACTACAGCCAGACCATCGGGGTCATAGCTGCGTTGTGTCTTAGCGACACTAAAACGAGTTGTAGTAGCCATAATTATTCTCCACCAGGAGCAGGTGTTTGGTCAGGAATTTCAGCACCACTTGATGCTGTAGTTGTATAAGCAGACTTAGCCGCAGTCCGACCAGACTCAACCGGCGTGAGAACATCTTGTGTGATGCTCCCAGCCAGTCCAGTTTGGTTAGCGACTTCACAATACTGCTGTGTACCAGGAGTAATGTTAGAAGCCATAATCAAGCAGCCTGCAGTTCGATTGCAGCAGCAGGGTTCAGCCAATCAGCACCCATGGCGAGACGACCGATAATCATATCACCCTGGTACATTGCACGGACGTCACCGCCAGTGGTTTGCACACTAGGACCGATTGCTTCTACAACAGCAGCAGCATCACGACCGTAGATCAGACCACAATGTGCAGAGAAGTCAGCAGCATAATCGTTGTTCTCACCATTCACACGAGCAACAGTACCAGCCATGAAAGGCAGGTTGTTGGAACGCTTAATGGAGATACCAGCAATCTCATAGAGACCTTCACCACTGTTCAGGTTGCCTTGAGTATTTCCATAATCTCTGTTAAGAATATTAGAATCTACCTGGCTAATCAACCCATAGTACTGCCGTGGTGACAGCACTGCGGTGCGTCCGCTACTAGGAACGTTCTTTTCATCCAAGATACTCGCGGCTTCAAAGAAGCTATCTACGAGAGCTTGAGCATTGAACTCATTACCAGCACCCAGTTTAATCACAGAACCACCGGGTTCAGGACCAGGACCTGTAGTGATTGGGTGAGCGGTACGTGCAGACTTAGCAATGACGCGGAAGATTTTCTTGTCATATGCTTCAGCCAGAGCGTGACCGATCTTAGCAGAGATCTCAGACCGCAAGCTATAATGAGCAAGTGTCTCATCGAGATCATACAAAAATGCAGAAGAAATCAGCAGGTCATCCATAAGGATGGTCTTTTCTGCCACCGGAGGATCACCACTACCTAGGATTGGGGTACCTGGAGAATGATATTCTGCCGTCATTCTACCGGTGTAGATGAACTGAAGGCTCTTACCATTGCGGAGGGTACGATTCTGAACGGTACCTTTAGCGATGCAGCTAGACTCATAAGCCTTGATCATCTCGCCTGAAAACAGTTTCAGGTAGGTAGCATATTTAGCATTAGTTTGAGCTGTCTCGTTAGCATTACCAGAATGGTATCCCTGAGACAGGGCTAGTTGGGGGTTCGAGTTAATCGAACCATTAGGAGTTGGATTAGCAGCATCTGCGCTAGTTGAGATGCCTTTTGATACAGCAGCCATTTTAAAAAATAAATAATAATTGTATGTACAGTCTTCTCAACGTTGAAAATTTTTTGTTGAAAATGTTAAGGTCTTTTCATACCGTGCACGGTAGAGGTATCCTCGTAAGGGCTCTACCAATGACTGGGAGGGGAATCGAACCCCTCCTACACCATCAGCCTATTTCTTTATAAACCACACCTCGATAACGCAAAGCATCAACGTGATAACGCTGTGCTTTCTTTTTCTGGTTAGCGAGAAAACGAATAAGGTTCATTGACATAATTAATACCTAGTAATCCATGCCCCGTTCCATGCATGGTAGATATGCGCCCCGAAGGGTGAACGTACTAGATAATTACAGCGAGGCTACAGCTGAGCCTGCTGGAGAAGTTTTAAGGTTCTGTGCTTTACGTTGAGCTACAGTACCGTTGTCTGGATTGTCAGGACTAGTAGTAGGTGCTTGACAATTACCAGGGATAAAGAGTTGATCAGTAGCAGCTGTTGTTACAGCATACTCTACTGTATGATCTACATCATATGCCATCAGCCTTCAGCCTCCAGGAATGTTTTGTCAATTGCTTTGATAGCACCATTCGACTTGTCAACAACAAGGAACAGGTAGTTATCAGCACCACTATCAGTAGGTACAGCGTCAGCAGAAGTNACACCAACCAAGTTGTTTACGTTATCACCATCAGCAGTCTTAGCATCAAGCTGAGTCTGCACGTTAGAGGTAACACCATCAACATAGTTGAGTTCTGCAGTAGTAGCAGTAACACCATCAAGGACGTTAAGCTCAGCAGCAGTGGATGTAACATCGACACTATCAAGCGTCAAGGTGAGAGCATGAACACGACCAGCAACGGTGAGAGCATTCAGTGCTGGATTATACTGAACACCAGCATCAGTGAAGACAGTCTCTGCAGTAGCAGAAGCGTTGTCATCAGCAACAAAGGTCATGTAATGGGTAGAATTAGCTGAACCCGTTTCAGTCTTTGTACGATCTGCTACAGCACTACCAGAGGCAGCACCTTCTGCTGCAGTCTCCAGGTCTTGGAGAGCAGTTTTGATGTCAGAGTCATCAGAGATAGTAGAACCAGTAAAGGTTCCAAGTCCTGTAGTGTTCTCAGCAACACCTGAAAGGCTTACAAGATCATCTACGTTAGCATCTACCTCAGCGACAGTCACGCTGGTTGCACGGGCTTCTACAGCAGTCTCAAGGAGCTGCAGGATAGCCTTCAGTGTTTGGTTATCTGTAACGGTAGAGCCAGTGAAGGTTCCAAAGTTTACAGAGTCCTTGGCAACACCAGACAATGTAGCAACATTATCAATATGTGTTTCGTTAGCATTGATCAGGTTAGTGATCGTAGTACTGAATGATGCATCGTCTGCCATAGCAGCAGCAAGTTCATTCAGTGTATCAAGAGCACCCGGTGCACCATCAACAAGGTTAGATAGTTGCGTAGTTACATACGCTTCTGTTGCCATCCCGGTAAACAGGTTAGCACGGGTAATCCTTTTAGATGAGTAGCTACTACCACCATCGGCAGTATCTGCTACATAAATTAGATCATCATCTCCCGCAGATGTAATAGCGGTGAGTGCTGAAAGTTTTGAAGAAGCCATTTATTCTAGAATAAGAAAGTGAGATTGTTCTAATGCATTAAGTCGGGTGGCAAGGGTTGCGAGATCATCTTGGACAACAGCCCAAGAGTTACGTACATTGACGAACTCATAAGTACGACCATTGGGATGGATTACTCGCTCTCCATCCGTGGGGTTATTAGGGAAATCAAACATGGTGGACTGCTCCTTAAATCTCTACCCATTGATTAGAGTTACCATCATTGATATAGATTTTCATTTTCAATGCGGTCTTGTCAAACCATAGTTGACCCTCTGAAGGGTTCTGTGGTTCACTAGTAGATACAGCTACCTGACCAGCAGTCAAGCTGTTAATATTGTCACGCATCTGTTTAATGGTGACACCAAATGCTGACTGAGTATCCAGTACAGCTACGACTTTAGTTCCGAATGCAGACATAATTAATCAAGAGNGTCAACGACGTAGAAGTTTATAATGGCAGAAGTACTAAACTCTTGGGTGTTAGAATCAGTAAGAGTACAAGTAACTGTTGCAGCACCTTCTGTAGGGAATGTAAGTACAGTAGATGCAGTTTGACTACCAACCATTAATGGGTAGTCACCGCGAGCAGTCCATGCATAAGTAGGAGTAGCATTACCTGTAATACTTACAACAACAGGCAGTGGATCATTCATAAGAATGGTCAGTGGTGGTGCAACTGTAATGTCATAATCAATGTCATTAACAGTTACTGAAACATCATCAAACTCACTGTGAGGTACGTTGATAACTCCACCAAAACTATTTATTTGAGTGACAGGATCATCAGAAGTATCCCGTGCTTGACACTGGAACCTGACCTGACCAGGGCTGTTAACAGTGTAGACAATACTAATTGCTGTGTTATCGTAGTTAGTCCAAGAACCATTAATCCAACCATCATCAGCACTATCTCTAGTCTGGAGACGATGCCGATAGACTGTTGTTTCTGGATTACCTCCAGTATATGTAGCGGTAGTGAATGCTATTGTGTCCCCAATAATGGCAGTGTTGCCGTCATTATTTACAACTCCAGTAGCGACTACTAGTTCATCCCATGGGTCCGGTCCAGGGACAGGTTCCCACGGGTTACCGTCTTGGTCAACAACCTCAACGATGTTGACACGCTTCAGGTAATGGGATTGATTTTCTTGTTCAACATTACCTACGTTAGCAATGTCTAATCGTTTGAGGTAGTGACTCATAATTAATTTAACCTATTGTAGGTGCTGAGAGAGCAACAGGAGTGCTAGAAGCAGAAGCCAAATCAAGAGGGAAGTTATGTGCATTTCTTTCATGCATGACCTCCATGCCTAAGCTGGCACGGTTGAGGATGTCTGCCCATGTGTTGATAACATGACCTTCACGTGAAATAATGGATTGATTGAAGTTAAATCCGTTGAGGTTGAAAGCCATGGTGCTGACGCCGAGACTGGTAAACCAGATGCCGACGACAGGGAATGCTGCCAGGAAGAAATGAAGAGAGCGGCTATTGTTAAAAGAAGCATATTGAAAGATAAGCCTACCAAAATAGCCATGTGCGGCAACGATGTTGTAGGTTTCTTCTTCTTGTCCAAACTTGTAGCCATTGTTATGTGATTCAGTTTCAGTAGTTTCACGTACAAGTGAAGAGGTAACAAGTGAACCGTGCATAGCACTGAACAATGCACCGCCAAAGACACCTGCTACACCCATCATGTGGAAGGGGTGCATCAGGATGTTGTGTTCAGCTTGGAACACAAACATATAATTAAAGGTTCCAGAAATACCAAGAGGCATAGCATCCGAGAAGGAGCCCTGACCAAAAGGATAAACCAAGAACACTGCCGTAGCTGCTGCTACAGGCGCGGAGTAAGCTACGAAAATCCATGGTCTCATTCCGAGTCGATAACTAAGTTCCCATTCTCGTCCCATATAAGACCAGATACCGATAAGGAAGTGAAACGTGACAAGTTGGAAGGGTCCTCCATTGTACAGCCACTCATCGAGTGATGCTGCTTCCCAGATTGGATAGAGGTGTAGTCCGATAGCGTTTGAAGACGGGACAACTGCTCCTGAAATAATGTTATTTCCGTAAAGGAGCGATCCAGCAACTGGTTCACGAATGCCATCAATATCAACAGGGGGAGCCGCAATAAATGCGATAATAAAACAAGTTGTAGCAGCGAGTAGGCAAGGAATCATCAAGACACCAAACCACCCTACATATAGACGGTTATTTGTGGACGTCACCCACTTACAGAACTCGTCCCAGCTGGAGCGAGTCTGTTGTTGTTGCAGAATTGCAGTCATAATTAATTTCAGTGTTGAACCAACCCACCCACCACAAGTTCAATTAAATAAAAGTTTCAGTAAAGATGTAATTACCATCTTGCAGCAAATTAATAGTAACATCATAAGAACCATCAAGACGATCATTCATGGTGTTACTACCAAAGGTAAATGTATCTGTGTTGTTTTGAAATGTATTGGGAATTAAACTTACACGAGTACCAAAACCTCTGAAAGGTTTTTTACCACTGAGATGCAGCTGAGTATCTTGACCACCAACAAAGGTTTCATCGTAGATACTATCTGTGACTGTCACTTCAACACCAGTAATAACATCATTCTTAAATAACTTGTAGGATACTTCATCCCTCTGTGTTTCCAAGAAGTCTAGTTCTTTCTGGTTTTCTTCCAAACGGTTAGTAAGTTTATAAAACCGACGAAGTCTTTTAACTGAAGATCTTTCATCAAGAAGTCCTTGAATCTTATTCAGTTTCCTCTCAAGCCTTACCTCTTTACGTAAGGCGTCTTGTAGTGTAAAAGTCATTAGAAGCTATAGGTAAAGCCTACTTTTGTACCAAGGTTAAGCTCATCAAAAGAGAACTCTTTGTTGTTAGTGACAAAGGATACCTCACCGTAGAGATCCAGGTCATCAGCAAGAGCAGTAGTGAAACCAGCTTTGCCAGAGTACTCAGTCTTAGCACCTTCACCACGAGCTGCTACGAAAGCAGGACCACCTTGGACATAGATACCATTGTCAAATGTATAACCAGCGTGTACTTCAGTAATACCTGTACCAAATTCTTGGTCACGGAATGAAGCATTGTTCTCAATGTTTGCATAGGGTCCAGCTACAGCAGGTGCAGCAGCGGAAAGGAGGATACCAGCAGCAAGAATAGTTTTCATAATTAGTTGGATTTACTTTTTAATTTTTACACAGTTGTTAACTCGGGTACCACCCTTTACTTTTGTTCCAGACTTTTTGTAACCCTTCCAACAGGAAGAGTCAAGGCGTTGTTTGGTTGCCTTTTTCTTTTTCATTACCAGATACCGGGGATGATTTGACCTGTCATAGCATAGGCTCCGAGTGCAGCGATGATACCCATCATTGCAACACGTCCGTTCAATTGCTCAGCTCTTTCGTTGTGATTCACAGTGTACCTTTCGTCGAATGTCATTGGTGGTTCTTTAGCGTACAGGTTTTGCCGTCCGCCGTCTTCTACAATAGTGGTCATTGATAGTTAATGTCTGATCTTTCTAATTTTTGGAATACGTCTTGTCGATAAGCAGGGTCTCGATCATAACGTGGGTCTTGCATTGCTGCTACAACTTCAGCTTGACTTCTGAATGTGTCTTGCACTTGTCTAGCAGCACGACCTGTTAGCATCTCGCCTTCAAATCCATTTGATTTTTCATACTCAGCTTTCAATCCAGCTACTGCTAGCTGTACCATACGTGCTGAGCCTTGTTCAACTAGATTATCAAAAGCTTCGATAACATCAGTTTCTAGATTGGATCCAGCCCATGCTGTCAGTTGTTCATAAGCTTCATCACCACCTGCAACTGATTTAATTGATTGAATTTCATTGTCATTTAAATCACGTTGTGGTTGCTGACCTTGAGTTGACATGTAAGCATCAATCAACTCATCACTTGATAGTTCACTGAATGCCTGACGCATCTCATCTGTAAGCTCTCCTTTCTCTGCCCAATATTGTGATGCTTCGTTGATTAGTTCAACAGCTTTGTTAGGTTCTTCTACTTCTTCGGTGGGCGCTTCGTCCCGCACCCCTTCTTCTGCATCTTCATTGTTAGTACCTAATTTCTTTTGTAGTTCGATGTAAGCTTGTTCTAATGCTTCAGCATCTTTAAACTTATCAGCATACATACGTTGCTGATCCTGCTGAGCCTGTTCACCAATAGCCAGAGCTTCTTGCTCAGCCTCGTTGAATTCAGGCTGGTCAGCAGGGGTGGGATCATACGTCAGTTGTGCCATTAACAGTAATTACTTTTAGTTTACCGAGACCTACTGTCTCTACATAGTTTTGACTCCTCCCCAACGTTGGTGTACCAACCTTAGCACGCTTCTCGTACTTCTGTGGCTCGGGGGTTTCCACTTTGAGAACTGGTTTATCAGTGGGCTGGTGCTCCACTTCTTTAACTGTCCTTGGTGCTTCAGGTTCAGCCTTCTTCCGGCGGGTTTTCCTCGTCACCCCTGCCTTGTGCTGATCCAGCGGTTCCAATTTCATCTATCATCTCCTGTGCGTTAGGGTTTTTGGTGGGATCCATCATCGGACTACTAGCAAACTGACCAGCTTGTTTAGTCAGTTCCTGTTGTGCCATCATCTCTTGCTGTTGCTGCGTCTCAGCTTGGACATCTGTTACACTCTTGACGAGGTTCAGATAATCAATACCTTGCGCTGCTGCTAGCCGTTTGATGTACTCATCAGGGTTGACAAACTTAGCTAGGGTTTCAGGACCCATAGTTTGTGAGATAGTAGTGATGAATTGAATCAGTGATTCCCTATCTTGACCACGACCAAGTGCATTGACACCAGCAACAATAGCTGGACGTACAAGACCTTTAGGTAGTTTAGGTAGTTGGTCACTGCGTTGCAGTACCATTAATGTCCTTTCAAGATAAGGTTTGAGGAACTCATCAGTCAGCAAGGAGAACATTCCACCTAGCTGTTGCTCAAGTTCCAATTGTGTCAGGCGTACTTCTTCAGCAGTAGTACGTTCTGATTGTCTGATGTTCAATACCATGAATGCATCAGAGATACGCTGACCAAGAACGTTAGCCATTTCATAGGCTGTCTTAAAGTCAGCAGTCTTACCCACTTGTACAACTTGTACATCATCAGGTCTACCCTGAATGATTGCACCGTTGCCAGCTTGAGCAAGAGTCTGTGGTTTGGTAGTGCTTGAGGGTGATACAAGGAACACAACCTTAGCGGCTGCTGCAGAGCCTTCTATCAATGCCTGAGAGAGTGCTTCGAGTGACTTAAGATCACCCAAGAATTCCTCTACTCTACCACGACCATAAGCTTCACCATCAAATGATACGAAGCGGAGAGGTAACCATGGACTTGCATTCTTTGGTGCTGTACTACGGCTCTTAGGTAATGTACAATCAAGACATTCCTGATACCATACCCAGCGACCACTTTGCTTATCCAGTTTGACGTGTGTGTATACTTCCACGTCGTCATCCCTAGTGCCTTGACCTGTCCTACCATTCAACCCACCACCGGCACTAACTTCATTGGGTTTAGGTTCTTTAGATACAGGTAGGTCTACAAGTTTCCTACTAATCAATTCTTTAGTAACGATTTCAATGACGTTGCCATTGCCATCACGTTCTAGAACATAACGATTTAGTGGGAAGTTTTTAAGACCATCTTTACCCATAAAGATAAGAGAGTTACCAGCAACAATGAGATGTTTCATTGCTTGATGGATTACTACTCTATCATTAGAGGAATTAATATATGCCATGACCATCCGTTCCATCTTACTGAAACTTAAGTCAAGTTCACTCCTTACTTCAGGAGTGTCAAACTCACCTAGCTTATCATCACGTACTTGTAGTTTAAAGAACGTAGTTTGTGGTGGTAGTAGTGCAAGCATTAATTTAGATGCAAGTGTTACTACTGCTTTAGCACCAACTGATTGCCAAGGTGTCTTTAGTTTTTTATGATCTGAGTTATCATTCTCTTGCTTAATAAGATAAGGGAGAGTTAGTTCAGAGCATTGTTTAGCTACGTCAAGGAATTGTTGACGTTCTGATTGAAGTTGATTNTATCTCTGTCGAGCATTCATACGTTCAATCCTTTACTACTGTTGATATTTAATGAACCTCTTAGGCTATTGGTTTGGTTTCTATTTCTAGAAGATCCAGTAGATTTTTGATTTCCTATTCTAATGTCTGGTGTAGCNCCCACTGGTGTCAACATCTTTGGAGCCATCATTACTTTAGGCGTTTGAGGTGCTGGAGGAGGAGCTACGGGGTCAGGCATTTTAGGAGGTTTAGGCATCTTAACCTTGGTTGATCCCATGCACATGTTACTGTTCCATTTGTTGTTGTAACCATTCCACCACCGACCTTTGACCAGCACGATACATGATCGTTGCTAGGTCATCAGTTGGTGAAGGATTAACGGGTGGGAATATTTCGTTAGCTTCATTTAGAAGTGTGTTTGCTTGAAGACCTTTAGCCTCAAGCATATTGAGGGAGATTGACATTACTATGTTCAAAGAAAGCAGGCATTCTTGCAGCCTTAGTGGCAGAAAACTCTGGAGCTTTTCCCTGATACATCAGGTTATCGCTAGAATCGAGCCAAAATTTTTTGTCCAAATATCTTACTTCAGTATTTCTACCTAGTGGTTGCATAACCCAATTGATAGTGGCTTTCCTGAGTTTATCCAGGGAAGCAGACGGTCTGAGTCCCANTTCCGNACACACGAGAGAGTTCGCTGCAACATGAATCTGTTCATCTCNNNNGATGTCGGCNGATACGGTACGCATTCCAGCGTCACCATTCCACCGAAAAAAGGGGAGAAGTACGAAGAAGATTGCACGCTCAGCGACCATGGCTTTGAGCACAGTGTGATCTGGGTGCGCCATCCACGCTTCTTTAAGCTTAAGTGCTTCTGCTTCTGCCCTGTCATCCACACCGTAAGCATCGGCGATGTAACCGAGAGCCAGGTCATGGTTCTCTTCATCGGTGACGTTTGAGAGGAGTAAGTTGCGTGCCACAGTCGGCACTTCAGTAGCCAAGGCATCAGTTATAAAATCTCCCACAGGTAGTTCCATATGCCTTAAGGCAAGAGCACGGTGTATCGCTTCTTCTGCGCCTTCCCGGCATGAACTTGCAGTCGGTTTGACTGGTGTCCATTTGCGCTTTCGCGCCATCAATTTGTCGTAGGGGTTCATGTGTAATCAATTCCAAGGTGGTCCATCACTGCATTAATATTATCTGGTGTAATGTCACCATCGTGGATCTTTATAAGTTCAGCTTGTAGATCAGCATTATGTGTCTGAAGGTCAGCCAATTGCGTTTGCAAGTTGGCTCGTGCAGAGCTAGCTGCAGCAAGTTGTGTTTGCAAAACTTCGATTTTGTTCAACAAATTTGAGCTATCCTGACCGGCTACTGCAGATTGGATAGCTTCAGCAATATTTCCAAGCTGGACAACCAGCTCAGCAATTAGTTTTTGTTCTCTTGTTAATACGGCGCTCATTCTTGACAATCACATTGGGGTTCAATTGAAGACCCCTCATAGAATAGGTTGGCAAGATATTCATCA
>NYTQ01000072.1 GCA_002683585.1 Cryomorphaceae bacterium | reverse complement strand
CGGAGGTAGGCTTTCATTGTGGGGTTCAAAAAGAACTTAACCAACAACCTTATTCTTGTCTTTGATGTAATAAGTGCATCCAACATTGAGTAACAAATTTACTCGTTATGTTTGTTTGATGCTAAGATTTTCGAATATTTATAAACAAGTAATGAACAAAACTAGGCGTTGAGGTAGTTTTGAACATAATCACTTACGCCTTCTTCAAGGGTATGGAACGATTTTGAGTAACCAACAGCTATTAGCTTTTGAATCGACGCTTCTGTGAAATACTGGTACTTATCTCGAATATCGAGCGGTGTATCTATGAAAGATATATTTGGTTTTAAGTCGAGCGCCTGAAAAGTTAGACTTGCCAAATCATTAAAGGACCTTGCTTTACCTGTTCCTGCATTATATAAGCCAGAAGCCACTTTGTTTTCTGCAAGGAACAATAATATTGAGACTACATCTTTCACATAAATAAAATCTCTTAGCTGTTCACCGTCCTTAAAGTTTTCGTTGTGCGAGCGAAAGAGCTTCATGCCACCCGTTTTTTGAATTTGGTGAAAGGTATGAAATACAACACTGGCCATTCTTCCTTTGTGGTTCTCATTGGGTCCGTACACATTAAAGAATTTAACACCTGCCCAGAATGGGGGAGTGGTATCTTGATTCAATACCCATTTGTCAAAATTATTCTTAGAATCACCATATGGATTTAAAGGATTTAATTTTGCAACAACATTATGATTNTCTTCATAGCCATGTTCGCCCATTCCGTAGGTAGCNGCACTACTCGCGTATATCANAGGNATNTTATGNNCTGTGCANATNTTCCATATNNCTTCGCTGTATTTNACATTNAANGCTTCNTGNATNCTGTANTCCATTTCNGTTGTATCGGTTCTTGCACCGAGNTGAAATACAAAATCCACTTCTTTGTNGTTCGATGANAACCANTCAATAAATATTGATCTTTCAATNTTNGAATGGCATTGAAGATTTTTATGATTGNTTTGTTTATCCTCTCTCGNAAAGTCATCCACNAANATAAGGTCANTGACNCCTGATTCATTTAATTTTTCTACAAGAAAACTAGCGATAAACCCTGCTGCTCCNGTAACGACAATCATNGTNTAAAACAAGCCNTTTATTTCGGCATCGATAGAATGAATGATTTTTCCAAGGTCTTCTTGGCTTTCAGGGAAGCGATTGTTGTCGATATCGATAATTAATAATTTACCCTTGTCATAAGTCGAAATCCANGCTTCGTAGCGCTCATTTAAGCGCTTTAAATAGTCCAGCCGAATACTTTCTTCATATTCCCGACCTCTCTGCTGAATTTGGTTGACTAGGGTCGGNACACTAGCNCGAAGNTAGATCAGAAGNTCAGGGGCCGAAACAAAAGAATCCATCAAGGTAAAAAGAGAGAAATAATTTTCGAAATCTCTTGTGGTCATCAAACCCATTGAATGCAGGTTAGGNGCAAATATAAATGCATCCTCATAAATAGTTCTATCCTGAATGACCGTTTGTTCAGTTGATTTTATTTCTTGAACCTGNGTAAACCNACTNTTNAGGTAATAGATTTGTAGGTTGAAAGACCATCTTTGCATATCGTGGTAAAAGTCATTCAAATATGGGTTGTGCTCAACATCTTCAAAATGTGTTTCCCAACCGTAGTGCTTTGAAAGCATGTTGGTTAAAGTCGTTTTACCTGATCCTATATTTCCTGCAACTGCAATATGCATAATGTATTTTTTTTCGCTTTGCTAAATTAGTATAATTGACCGTACCCGAATTGATTATTGAGATTTTAATTCGAAGGTCGATAATGCTCCATTTTTACTAAAATAAAAAGAATTTCCATGAACACTCAAAGCGGATGCTTCTTCNCATTTTATTGTATAGCTGATTTTACTATTATTTAGCGANGNGAATTNTAGCTCATTTCCTTTTAATTCTACAATGTAGTCATTCCAAAAATTCAATGCATTCAAGGTAGTATTTAGTTGGCCTTTTAGGTTCAGGAACATATCAAAAACAAGAACGGACCCGTCTGTATTCAATGCAAACAATTTATTATTATGNTCTTTAAGCTCAATAATGTTTAATTCCCGCCCAATTANAGCNGTNACATTTAATACACTTTGTGTAACNCTCTGCTCTATAAAATCAACTAGCAGTAATGTGCTNTTGAATTCATCGAAAATATAGATAAGNTTTGGTCTAGCTGAAACAGCACATAGCTTTGCATTTTGAANCTCAAAATCTTCTAANTCTATACAGTTTCCATTTGGACTNAATGTATTATCAAGAATGCAGAGCTGTTGCTGGTCATTTGAAAACAANATGGTTTTGAAGGCATTAATGGGTAAAAGTTGAGAAATTTCNCCTGTAGCCCTTATGCTTTGAGTGAACATTGGCAGCTGTCCTTTTTGGGCTTTGTAAAGATTATTTGCTTTGAAAAAAAGGATATTCCCGGTTGCATCGGGAATCCAATTAAGCCCTTTTTCGATTGTGTAATTTTCATTGAGTGCAACGAGTTTTGGCTGAGTAATTCCACATAACGTATATGCCAAGAAAAGAAAAAGTAGTTTAAATTGAAGCATGTTTATATGTTATTGTATTCCCGAAACTTCCCTCGCAATCTTCAGAAGCTCTTCTATAAATATACGGTCATTTTGTACTCTTGGTATCTTATGTTGTCCTCCAAGCTTGTTTTTTTTCTTCAGCCATCGCTCAAAAACGTTTTTTTTGACATAAGTGAACTTCGGCGCCATTATATTGATTGAACCCTTTCTTTTTCCTTCGTAATCTACATTCAAAGACTTCATATTGGATTCAATTGCGGCTTCAAGCTTTTGGGTTTGATTTTCATTTATTTCATTAAGCGCAATTAACCATTGATGACCTCCCGAGCCCTTAGCCTCTTCAAAGTATGGTGCAACTGTAAAATCATCTACGCGAATATCATTTTCGTTAGCGGCACGAGACAATGCTTTCTCTACATGCGAGATGATTGTTTTTTCACCGAAGGCATTGATGAAATGGGTTGTTCTGCCCGTAACTTGAAAACGATAAGGTAGAATAGATGTAAAGCAAATTGTATCTCCTATGATATANCGCCACAAACNGGCAGATGTCGTTAAAACAATTGCATATTCAATACCCACTTGTACCTTTTCTAAATCAATAACATGTGACGATTCAAGTTCNTTAAATGTNTCCATCGGAATAAATTCATAATATACTTGTGCATCTGTAAGAAGAAGCATATCACTATTTTCTTTTTGGTCCTGTAGACCGAAGTATCCTTCAGATGAGTTATAGGCCTGAACATAGTTCATATTCGGATTTGGCAGCATTTTTTCAAAAGCTTTTTGATATGGGTCAATGTTCATTCCGCCATGAATATAAAGCTCGAGGTTTGGCCAAACCTCATGGATGTTTTTTTTACCTGAGATCTCTAAAATACGTTGGAAAAGTACTAGTGTCCAGCTAGGAAGCCCGGCTACAATACATATGTTGTCATTTAACGTTGCATGCGCCATTTGATCCAGTTTTTCCTCCCAATTGTCCATCAATGCTATTTTTCTTTTAGGTGTTCTTCTTATTTCTGTCCACCACGGAAGGTTTTCTACAATAAATGCGGAAAGATCTCCAATACTCGTATTGTTGGTTTGTGTATTTATTTGGGTACTTCCACCTATGATTAAGTGCTTTGCATTGTATAGTTTTCGATTTGAATGGTTTTCATAGTAGATGGCGAGAAGATCCTTTCCACCAGCATAATGATTTTCATAAAGGGAGTCTACTGTGATTGGTAATAGCTTGGCAGTATTACCGCTTGTCCCAGAAGATTTTGCAAACCAGGATGTTTTTCCAGGCCAAAGCACATTTTCTTCACCTTCAATTTGTCTTTTTATATATGGATATAAGGTATCGTAATTGCTCAATGGTACAAGGGTTTGAAATTGCTCTTTAGAAATGATTTCATGGAAATCATGAAGCTTTCCAAAACTTGTGTTTTGTGCTTTTTTCAAAAGTTCATCCAAAACGGACTTTTGGCATGTAATAGGGGAGGATGAATAATTTCTTATTCTAGGAATCCGTTTTTTAATGATGTGTGAAAAAACGGCATTAAATGGCATGTGAATACAATTGTTGTGGACTTACCCCCACATTAGGATACTGATAATGATACCGAGTAAAATTACTGTAACAATAGTGCCAACGGCATTGGTTGATTCTTCAAAAAAATTATCAGACATAATATTTGTTTTGTTTGAACAAAAATAATTAAAAGGTTCGTTTTTTCAACAATTAATCAGATTAATCCCTTCCGCCAAATATTCTGAGTAAGGATAGGAATAGATTAATGAATAGGATATAAAGCTGAAGGCCTCCTATGAGTGCAATTTTACTTTTTTCTGCTTGACTAATTTGGTTATTTATTACCATTTTCTTTAAAGCTTGCATATGATATGCAGTGAGACCTGTGAACACAAATACCCCCAAACAAGCAATAATGAAGCCCATTGAATCGCTACCTATGAAAATATTAACAATTGAAGAAATGAACATTCCAATGAACACCATATACAAGAGACTTCCAAACTTGCTGAGGTCAGTTTTTGTTGTATAGCCTAAAATTGCCATTCCTCCGAATGCACCTGCGGAGACGAAAAAAGTGTTGGCAATCGCCTGCAAATCATACACAAGAAAGATCGAGGAAAGCATCAGTCCCATTAGTCCCGAGTACAAAATAAAAAGTAAGGTCAGCGCGAACATTGAAAGTCTATTATAGCCCCATTGAATTAGAAAGCTAAGACCCACAGGAGCAAACAAAACAACATAAAAAGAGGCAGACAGTCCACCTGTTCCATTTATAAAATATTCGCTAAACAAATTTGGATCATTCCCAACCTTATAAGCTATAATTCCNGATATACCNAATGCTGCGAACATATAGGAATATACTGACCTAAAAAAACTTCTTAAGGCCTCTGTATTATTTTCTGTTCTACTGTTTTCAAAAATCGTATTCATAATTATCTAATCAAGTTAATAAATTCCTTTCGCGTTGCGTCATTCTCTAAAAACAAGCCCGTAAATGCACTTGTTGTTGTCGCCGAATTTTGCTTTTGAACACCTCTCATTTGCATGCACATGTGCGAGCATTCTAGGACAACTGCAACACCTTTAGGGTTTAAAGTGCGCTGTAAGCAATCCCGAATTTCTATAGTAAGTCGTTCTTGCACTTGCAATCTTCTTGAATAAGCATCAACTACTCTTGGCACTTTGCTCAAACCAACAATTTTCCCTTCGGGAATATAAGCGATGTGTGCTTTACCGAAAAAGGGCAGTACGTGGTGCTCACACATGGAGTAAACTTCAATGTCTTTTACGAGTACCATTTCCGAATAGGTCTCGTTAAATACTGCTTGTTGAATAATTTCATCCGGATTAATTTCATAACCGTTGGTCAAAAATTTCATAGCCTTTGCTACACGTTCAGGTGTCTTCAAGAGGCCTTCTCGATCAGGGTTCTCACCGATTTCTGTCAGTATTTGCCGGTAATTTTTTTCTAAAGTGTTTGAGTCCAATGTAGTTGTTTTGTATTCTAAACGTAGTTCATTTAAAATGGTTCTTTACCACCGAAATATTCTACAAAATTATTTTCGGTTTCGACCAATCTTATTTTAACCAATTCGCCACCTTTAACCTTGATTAAGTTTTCCATTTGTTCCCAAATACCTATTGCTAAATTTTCAGTTGAGGACATCTTTCCTTGCATGAATGGAACATCTAAGTTGATGTTTTTGTGGTCAATTTTTTCAATTACGTTTTCTTTAATGATTTCTCCGAGATCTTTCAAATTCATGACAAATCCGGTTTCTTCGCTTGGCACACCTTTTACAGTTACAAAAAGATCAAAGTTATGCCCATGCCAATTTTTATTACTGCACTTCCCAAAAACCTCCTCGTTTTTAGCGGATGACCAATCCTCTCTTCTCAGCCTGTGCGCTGCATTAAAGGTCTCTCTTCGTGTAATGTAAATTGGCTTCATAAATTAAATTTCGATTGTCGCTTCTGTTGCTGACTTATAAATACCATCTCGGTCTAAGTGATCTAAATTAACCTCGCAAAAAGTATTTGTTAGGCCAGGCTGGTANGGTGTTTTAATTTTTATATAATTTTCTGTGAAACCATGTAGGTAACCATCGTGATCATGGTCTTCAAAAAGNACTTTTCTTTTGGTTCCCTTNTTGGACTCATAAAAATGACGTTTTTTTCTGTCCGATAAAAGATGTAANACNTTACTTCTTTCTTTTCTCTTTGGAATAGGAACAACCTGGTCCATTTTCTTTGCTGTAGTATTGGCGCGCTCCGAATAGGTAAAAACATGCAGATACGATATATCAAGTTCTTTAAGGAATTCTACCGTTTCATTAAAATAAGCATCTGTCTCTCCAGGAAATCCAACAATAACGTCTACGCCTATACATGCATCAGGCCGCAAGCTTTTGATATATTCAATTCTTTCTCGATATAATGTCGTGTCGTATTTTCTACGCATAGACTTTAATAATGCATCATTTCCCGATTGAAGTGGGATATGAAAATGTGGTACAAATTTTTTAGAGTCATTCAGACAGAATTCAATAATATCATTGGACAAAAGATTAGGCTCAATGGAAGAAATTCTATACCTGTCAATTCCTTCTACAGTTTCGAGTCCTTTTACTAAAGAGAAAAAATTCTCTGTACCTCCTTGTCCGAAGTCTCCAATATTAACACCAGTAAGTACGATTTCTTTTACATCTTTCGCTGCAATTTTCTTGGCCTCTTTTAGCGTTTCCTTTACACTCGCGTTTCTACTTTTCCCTCTAGCTAATGGTATTGTGCAAAAGGTACAGAAGTAATCACATCCGTCTTGAATTTTTAAAAAAGATCTGGTTCTATCTCCAATGGAATAAGAAGG
>NYTQ01000071.1 GCA_002683585.1 Cryomorphaceae bacterium | reverse complement strand
TAATGCTCTTTAATGAGATTTCACAGCGGCAATTTTTAACCTCTGAATTTGTCTTGTCTTTAGCAAAGAAATTTGGATTAGATGTTCAGAANCCTGTCTATGTTTATGCTAATGAAAGAGGAGACGCAGGAAGTNTTGTNCCATTATATACAACACAAAAGCTAAAAGGCGCATTGGATAGAATTTCCCTTGAAAACAATGTAAAGGATACACTCATAGGACAAGACCGAATATATCATTTGACTGATTATAAGGTTCATATTTTTCATAGAGNTCACTTTTTATTTATTTACTACGGTGATTATTTCTATGAAATATATCATGAATCTATTGCTAATAAAAAAAGGGCAATAGCTGAGGTATGGAAAGGTCTTTTTTCTAATCCTATATTTCCTAATGAGAACCTTGTGCTTTACACTGAGTCTGAAGCGCTAAAACAATTTGGCATGGACCATGCCTACATGGCTCACGATAGTGATTCTTCTGGGTTTCATTTAAAGAGTTGTATTAAAATCAATGATTCAATACCATTTTTTGTAAAGGATTCTGGTCGGGCAATAAAATTTTCAGCACGTTCTAAACGTACTATTGATTTGCATATGAATACTGCTGATCTTTCAGCGCCTATCAAAGCATTACTTATAGAAAAGTTATCATTACTCACCTCAAAAATAAGCTTTCCAATTGCTGATTTCATCGATATTTGGAGTGGAGATTTTTGTTTTGAGGAGGGNGGCTTCTATTTGGTTTCTGAAAAATATATCGAAACTGAATTGGATGATAATTTTGAGCCAACACAAGTTGAGAAAACAAGGTATAAGAATGTACCGCGATACTCTTTGATGTTCACTGTTAATGAGCCGGCAAATAAATTACTTGACAAGCTTCTGGCTAAAGGTATTTTAACGCAGGAGGAAGAGCAATTTAGGTTCTTATTTTCACCTCAGCTCAAGCTTCGTTTGCGTGACNATCAAGTGGTCTTNTATTCAACGGTTAATCCACCGAGAAATTATGTTTCTTCAAAGAATAGGATTGATTGGACCTATAAAGGCACAGATTTCGANTTTCAGGTAGATAGCCTTTCGAATAAAAAAGTATTTGGTTCGATTGAGGTACCAATGAAAAAAATACTAGAATCTATAGCGTTTCTGTAAGCTCCTGACTTGTCAGCCTTTTAATTGTTTTGTGGATATGTGAGATGCTACAGCTAAACATCTCAGCCAATTCTTTCAGGCTTTTATTTTTTCTTAATTGCAAGATTTTTTCTTTTTGCTCACTATTTAACGGGTCCGGTCTTCCAATGGATGAATTACCGCCATTTGGTCCATACTTCGCCCTCCTTTTTTCCCACAAAGCACTATTGTCTCTTTTACCTGTTGCGAAGCCTATTTTTATCGACTCACTGAAGGAGCACCACTTCAAATTTGAAACGTGGTTATTCTCTAGGTTGTTGTCTAAATGGATTACTACCTTTTTCTTTCTTGGCTTATCATTTTCTAGAAAGACTGCCGCCACCACTTTGTGTGGGTAAACTGTTTTTCTAGCACCTTTATCGTTGATTAAATCAGTCATCAAAAAACCATTACTAGGATGGCGTCTAAGCTGTTTTTTCTTAGACTCAAATTTCATTTTTCGACCGTTTTTAAAGGTTTTGATACGTTCAATGGATTTAATTTCTCCATGATCAGAAACGAGATANTCTGAAAATCCGGGAATATTGGACCAAGTCTGCATGTGTGTTGAACACAGAAACGAATAAAATGTTTAGTAAGAATTAGAAAAAATGTAGGATTCAGAGGTAGCCTTCAAATGACCAAGGATATCCCGAAGCTCCTGCAGGTCGTTGGATGTCACAAGCTTCATTTTTGTTTCTTTNAAATGTTCAATTCCTCTAAAGTAGTTGGCATAATGTCTTTTCATTTCTGCAATCCCTAGTTTTTCTCCTTTCCAGTCGATACTNGTATTCAAATGCTCTATAACGGCTTCAACTTTTTCTAGAAAATTAGGAGCATCATGGTGCGAACCATGGGCAATAAAGTGCTTTATTTCTCGGAAAATCCATGGGTTTCCAATACTNGCTCTTCCGATCATCACACCGTCAACGCCGTACTTTGTTTTATATTCTACTGCTTTTTCAGGAGAATTTATATCACCATTGCCAAACACTGGTATATGCATCCGTGGATTATTTTTGACATCAGCAATGAGCGACCAATCTGCTTCTCCTTTATACATCTGCTTTCGTGTTCTACCATGAATAGAAATTGCTTCAATTCCCACATCTTGCAGTCGCTCTGCAACATCAACGATATATTTTGTGGATTCATCCCAGCCAAGTCTCGTTTTTACGGTGACGGGTAGACTGGTAGATTTTACGATTTCAGCAGTCATCTTAACCATTTTAGGAATGTCCTGAAGAATTCCTGCACCTGCACCTTTACAAGCTACCTTTTTTACAGGGCATCCATAGTTTATGTCTATAATATCTGGATTAGATTGGGCGGTGATTTCAGTTGCCAATCTCATACTTTCAATATCTGAACCAAATATTTGGATACCTATGGGCCTTTCTTTTTCGTAGATATCAAGCTTTTGCTTGCTTTTTAAAGCATCTCGAATAAGACCTTCCGANGATATGAATTCGGTGTACATNAGGTCAGCCCCATGTTTTTTACAAAGGGTTCTGAATGGGGGATCACTTACATCCTCCATTGGAGCCAATAGAAGTGGGAAGTCGCCTAGCTCTATGTCTCTAATCTTAACCATTNGATGTTTTTTTTGCCTCNAATTCTAATAGATATTTTTTAAGAAGCTGCTCATTTTCACCTTTAAGCACCATAAGCTTTTCCGGGGTATCAACTACAATGAAATTTTGTAAGCCATCAACCAGTATTGTTTTATTTTCTTTTGAATAAACAAAGCAATCTTTACTATCGAAAAAATGAATACCATCATGATTTTGGATATTTCCATTACGATCCTTTTCACGAATNTCNTGAATACTGCCCCATGTACCTANATCGCTCCATCCAAACTTTGATAAAATCACCGCAACATTTTTATCTTTTTCCATGATTGCATAGTCAATGGATATACTTGAGCNCTTTTTAAAAGAGGCTTCACAGAACGCCTGCTCGTCCAATGTATTATAGATCGAACCATTNGCGAAAAATAGATCAAATAATTCTGGACAATACTTTTCAAAGCTATTTTTCAAGACNGAACCTCGCCAGATAAACATTCCTGAATTCCANTAAAAATTACCCGCATTCAAAAATGATTCTGCCGTATTTACATCGGGCTTTTCCCGAAATTGTAATACTTTTTGGACCTGTTGCGTATTGTCCGCATCATTGAATTCAATGTATCCATAACCTGTATCTGGTCTATTTGGCTTTATCCCAAAGGTAATGAGTTTATCCGTCTCTATTGCTTCGGAAANACCTACCTGGAGGTCTGAATTAAACTGTTGCTCATTCGTAATAAGGTGATCAGCTGGTGTCACAACAAGTGTGGCATTTATATTTTTATCTAGGATTTTTGCNGTAGCAAAGGCAATGCAGGGAGCCGTATTTTTACGTTGAGGTTCNCAAATAACTTGACTTTCCTCAACTTTTAATTGATCAATCACTTTTGACTTATAAGCCTCATNGGTAAGAATGAAAATATTTTCTTTTGGTACCGAACNCAAGAAACGATTAAATGTCATTTGAAGAAGACTTTGCCCGGTCCCTAAAAAGTCCAGAAATTGTTTAGGGTTTTCTTCTGTAGAAAGTGGCCAGAATCGACTTCCAACGCCACCCGCCATAATTAAACAATATAAAGACTTTTGCTCCATTTATATAGAATTTACCTCCGCTAATGCGTGTATTAAATATGCCTTGCCTGAACNTAATTCAGAGCAAAGATACCGGGTTCTTCTCAATTTTCCTTTTTTGAAAGATTTTTTATTGACCATAAAATGCGCTCCTGGTTCAATTTGTTCTAAGGTCACTTCATTTTTTTGAACATTAAACTGCCTAAGCACGCGACTTAAGGCGATATCTGAATAAGATGCTGCTTTTGTGTTTTTTACGGTGTTTTTTAGGCATGTTTTCAACTCCTCCGGAACCTCCTGCGCTGATAGCAATGGAAGCAGTAACTGCTGGAACTCAAATTTCCACTCTTTACCGTGTGCCTTAACG
Organism: Cryomorphaceae bacterium; assembly: GCA_002683585.1. The sequence goes on along the minus strand of NYTQ01000071.1, from coordinate 4,823 downwards.
CCTAAATTATATTTTAGATAAGTGTGTAAGTGCGCAATCTCATGTAAGCTCGTTATTAAAAACGCATAGGGATTTAAATTATTATTGATCGTAATTTGTGGAGTACTTAATTTCTTTGTTGACATGCTAAAATCTCCGAGCTTTGTTTTGCGCGGCCTGACAATCTTAAATGTGACATTTGTCGCGCTAAGAAGGTCATACACGTATGAAACGAATGCTTCCGGGANATATTCCCGCAAGTTTTCTTTTAATTCATTACTGCTTTTATTCGCCTCCATGATTATTCCTATACCTCAAAAGTAATAATCTGAAAGAGTTCCAATAAATTCGAAGGAAATAATGTTTAATTTAGATTCGTGAAGTTGTTGTTTCATGTTGGAAGATATTTTTTGATGCTCCGCACCTTGTTTGCGGTACCATCGAAATGGAATATTCTATGGAAACGAATCGTCTCCGAGCTTCATATTATCGGTATTAATTCTCTTCCGATTGTTGCATTAATGTCCTCTTTCATGGGAGGGGTAATTGCGCTTCAAACGGCATCGAATATGACAACCCCATTGTTGCCAGATTATACGGTTGGATATATTACCCAATCTAGTACAATTCTGGAATTTTCACCTACCATTATTTCACTAATACTGGCAGGAAAAGTTGGTTCAAACATTGCTTCTGAGGTCGGTACGATGAGGGTCACGGAACAAATTGATGCTTTGGAAATAATGGGNGTTAATTCTTTGAACTTTCTTGTGCTTCCTAAAATCATTGGAGCAGTATTGTTTTTCCCGATTTTAGTAATATTTTCCATGGCCTTATCTCTTATAGGAGGATGGTTGGCGCTTATTTTTTCGGACCTAACAACCACAGAGACATACGTCTTGGGTATTCGTTCTTTTTTTAATCCTTTTCACATNACTTACGCNTTGATTAAAACAGTGTTTTTTGGCTTTTTAATTGTATCCATATCTTCTTATTATGGGTATTACGTTAAGGGTGGTTCGCTGGATGTGGGTAAGGCATCAACCCAGGCTGTAGTAAGCAGCACAGTTGCGATTTTAATCATGAATTTCTTGCTTACTTATTTATTACTCTTGTAATGATTGAAATCAAGGGCGTAAATAAATCTTTCGGGGAAGATCAAATATTATTTGATATCAATACCGTATTTGAAAAAGGAAAGGTCAATCTAATTATCGGTCAATCAGGTCAAGGTAAGTCTGTTCTTGCAAAATGTATGGTGGGATTGCATGAGGTTGATTCAGGTGAGATTTTGTACGGAGATGCGGATTTTACAAAAATGCGGAGNGCAGAAAAAAGTAAACTCCGACANGAAATAGGCATGCTTTTTCAGGGTTCAGCATTATTTGACTCAATGAATGTCGAGGAAAATATAGGATTTCCGCTGAAGATGTTTACCAAAATGACANCCAAAGAGATTCAAAAAAGAGTAGACTTTTGTTTGGAGCGTGTNAATCTTGTTGGAAAAAATAAGCTTTTACCCTCGGAATGTAGTGGGGGTATGCAGAAGCGAATCGGAATCGCAAGNGCGATTTCCATGAATCCAAAGTATTTGTTTTGTGATGAGCCCAACTCTGGCTTAGATCCAAAAACAGCCATTGTCATAGATGGATTAATACAAGACATTACTGAAGAATTTAATATGACCACAGTAGTCATAACACATGACATGAATTCTGTAATTGAGATAGGCGAAAATGTTCTATTTATCTACCAAGGTAAGTGCTGGTGGCAAGGTGATCGTAAATCTATCATAACANCTGACAATCCAGAAATCACTAATTTTGTTTATGCCTCAGAATTTATGAAAGAAATTAGGGCAAACATTCAAAATTCCAGGAACTAATTTTCCATAGTTATTAAAAAAAATTATCTTTGCAACCCGCTTTGAAAAAGTTNNAGGNGAAGCTAGGTNAAAACNTAGCNAANAANATATNAAATGCGGATGTGGTGAAATTGGTAGACACGCTAGACTTAGGATCTAGTGCCGTGAGGTGTGTGGGTTCGACTCCCTCCATCCGCACCATTTAAGGTCTCGTTTCATAAAACGAGACCTTTTTTATTTTAAAAAAGTATAAAAATGAAGGTATTACAACAAAGCGTTGATAAATTAAACGCAATTTTAAAGGTTGAAATTAAATCTGAGGACTACAAAAATAAGGTTAAGGCATCTTTAGAAAAGTACCGTAAATCTGCAAAAGTACCAGGATTTAGACCAGGTAAAGTACCTTTTGGTATGATTGAAAAGCAATATGGTAAATCTGTATTGGCTGAAGAGTTGAATAAACTCGCTAACGATAGCCTATACAAGTATATCACTGAAGAAAAACTGGAGATTTTGGGAAATCCAATCCCTACCGAAGATGAAAAGTTCAAGGGAGATATGGAGAACCCCGGAGATTTTGAGTTCGCATATGAAATTGGTTTTTCTCCTAAATTTGATATTCCAATTTCTTCAAGAAAAAGTGTTGAGTACTTTGCAGTAAAGGTTGATGATAAGCTTATTTCAAGTCAAATTGAGGACCTNAGAAGACGCTANGGTAAAATGGAGAGTACNGCTGAGGTTGGAGAGAAAGATATGGTGCTCGGTTTATTTAGAGAGCTTGATGCTTCAGGAGAACCGAAAGAAAATGGANTTGAGAATAATTCAACCATTTCAATGGAGTTTTTGAAGGATAAGAANGCNATTAAGTCAATTATGGGAATGAAAGTGGANGATTCACTTGTCTTAGACCCGAAAACGGTAGCCAAGGATGATAAAGATTTGGCGTCTATGCTAGGTGTTGACGAGGCTGCTTTAGCTGATTTATCAAATAAATTCAAGTTCACTGTTAATGATGTCAAAAGAATGGAATTGGCAGAATTGAACACTGATTTGTACGACAAGCTATTTCCAAACCAAAATGTAAGCTCTGAAGAAGAAATGAAAGCTAAGGTTGTGGCTGATTTAGAGAATATGTTCAAGACAGACTCGGATCGATTGTTCACACAAACGGTATATGATTTCTTGATGGACAAAACAAAAATGGCCTTACCTGAAACCTTTTTGAAGCGATGGATCAAGCTTTCGAATGAAAAACCAATTGACGATGAGACCTTAAACAAAGAGTTTGATGGTTATCTCAAGTCAATGAAATGGCAATTGATACAGGGTAAAATCTTCAAGGAAAATGACATCCAAATTTCAAATGAAGAGGTAATGGAGTTCACTAAATCCTTATTGATTTCAAATTATGCGCAATATGGAATGCCAGCTCCAGAGGACAAAGAGCTCACAGAGACTGCTATGCGTCTCTTGAAGGATAAAGAGCAAGTAAATGGAATCTACGATCGAATTACTGAGAAAAAGCTTTCAGATTATTTCCAAGCGAATGTACCGATGAAAGAAAAAAAGCTTTCTTATGATGATTTTGTAAAAAAAGCATCTAAGAAGTAAGTTATTCTTTTTCACATACACACAAAACAAAATTATTTCAACGTTTGTTGGTGATAATGTGTGCTAAATAATAAAACATCTTTGTTCCTGAAAGCGCGATTAGTATTATTTTTGCATTCACGGTATACGATTATTAATAAATTAAAATAACAATTATGGCCCTAGTTGGTAAAACATTCCCAGATATGTCTGTAAAGGCAATTGACGAAATGGGAGATGCATTTCAAATCAATGTATTAAAGCAAGCAGTTGATAACAAAAAGAAAGTATGTCTTTTTTGGTATCCAAAAGATTTCACTTTTGTATGTCCTACTGAAATTCATGCGTTTCAAGAAGCAGCAAAAGAGTTTGAAAAAAGAAACACTATACTAATCGGTGCTTCTTGTGATACAGCAGAGGTTCATTTTGCATGGTTAAGCACCTCCAAGGACGATGGAGGAATTGAAGGTGTTCAATTTCCTTTAATTGCAGATTCAACAAGAGTTTTGGCGATGGAGCTTGATATTCTCGATTTTAATTTATTCGACGAAGAGCCAGGTGATGGAGACAATGTACCTTATAGAGCTACTTATCTTCTAGACGAGGAAGGTTTTGTATTTCATGAAGCAGTGAACTTTTTCCCAGTTGGAAGAAACGTACAAGAGGTACTTCGTTTGATTGATGCCTATGCGCACAACCAAAAGCATGGTGAAGTCTGTCCCGCGAATTGGGAGGAAGGAAAAGACGCAATGGATGCAACCAGAGATGGTGTTGCTGACTATCTAAAAAAGCACTAAAATGTTTGTTGAAGCTAACGCAGATGATTTAAAAACGAAAATCGAGGAGCATCAAAAGGTGATGGTGCAGTACGGTGCGACTTGGTGTGGGAATTGTAAGATCACCAAACCAAAGTTTAAGCGATTTTCCCGAGAACATGAAGATATTTTATTCATTTATGTAGATGCGGAGAAATATCCTGAATCGAGACAGTTAGCTAATGTGAGTAACCTTCCAACGTTTGCTAGTTTTAAAAATGGCAAGCTAGTTGAGGAAGCTCAAGGAAATAAAATAGAAACCATAGAACAGGTGTTAAATGCGATTGCCAGTAATTAAGCATATCGTCTCGTTTATAGAGAACAATGATGAGGACTATGTCGTTGAGACCATGGAAACATTAGAGGATCTGATAGATATAGACTCTCTAAAGGATGAAGAGTTAGACGTCATTGGAGAGCTACTGTCAAATATGTCAGGGGCCCTTGAGGTGCATCAGGCAATAAAAAACGGTGCTGAGAAAAAAGCAGCGCTGAATGATTTTATGAAACGAGTTCAAGGATCAATTGACTGATTCGAACTTAAAGTACATATTAAGCCACCCCTTTCGGTGTGG
>NYTQ01000070.1 GCA_002683585.1 Cryomorphaceae bacterium | reverse complement strand
GAGAATGAGATGTTGTTTTGTAATCATAGACTCGGAGTGTTGACAAAGCACACGAGCCGAAAAAAAATAATAGGATAAAAAAAACGTATCTATTTCTCATACCTCTAATATAATAAAGTGTTTTTGAGCCTTAGAAATATTCTAAAAAAACCATCAAGAAAAAAGGATATTAAAATGTATAGGTGGACCAATAAAAATAACTTAACTAATCATGCAAAGAAAACCTTTTTAATAAGCATTACGTCTAGATTTTATTGGTATCAATTAATAAACTAAATTTGAATCATGCTTCCAGAAAAATTCAAAGCGATTACAGACCCATTTAATGCTATAGATTTAGCTGAAATGGATTCCGTAGCCCTTATGAATCGAATAGATACCAAATATGCGATTCATGAAGATACCTTTCTGGAAATCCTGCCAAAGCTCAGCGCACATTACGATATTTTGGAAGTAGGAGGATTAAAGTATTCAGCATACGAAAGTCTATATTTTGATAGCCCTCGCTTTGAGTTTTTTTCCGATCACCACAAGAAGAAAAACGACAGGTTAAAAATTCGTATTCGCAAGTACGTAAATAACAATCTATCCTTTCTTGAGGTCAAACGAAAGAGAAAAGGCCGAACGGAAAAAACAAGGTTGAAAACGGAACAATGGGGAACTAAATTTAGTTCAGAAGAAATGGACTTTCTAGAGAAATCCTACGAAAATGCAAAATCGCTCCATGCAACAATGTCGAATAGCTTTAGTAGAATTACTTTGGTTCATAAGGAAAAAACAGAAAGACTCACTTTCGATCTGAATATCCAATTTCAAGACAGCTCCGAAACAAAATCTTTGACTAACTTGGTCATTTGTGAGCTAAAACAAGGGGCTACAAATCGCTCAAGCATCTTTTACCAGATAACCAAAAAGCGACTGATTAGACCATTACGTGTGAGCAAATATTGCGTTGGAATGATGAATTTTTATTCTGCGTTGGAATTGAAACAAAACCGATTTAAAAAGAAAACACTATCCTTAAATAAAATTATATGCTAGCCAATTTATTTTTAGCAAAAGAAAAAGCAACAACAGCCATTGGTCTTCAATGGTTTGATGAAGACTTTTATCTCTTACTTATTCGACTTTGNGTTAACGTTGTATTCATAACGATTCTGATTAGATTTCTNTACTATGCAAAGACGAAACGAAAAGATTATTTATTCACCTATTACCTCATCGGTACAATTACCTTTTTTCTCTGTTTTGGCTTAAAAAAGCTTGATATTGATACAGGTATGGGACTTGGACTCTTTGCGATATTTGGTATTATACGTTATAGAACAGATGCCATTGAAATAAAAGAGATGACCTATCTCTTTTTGATCATTGGATTGAGTGTTGTTAATGCCCTAGCCTCTAANCAGCTTAGTATAGCAGAAATGGCCTTAATCAATATATTTATGGTCGTTCTGACGTATATATTGGAATTNTTGTGGCTCATGAAACATGAAACAAGGAAAACTATTGTATACGAACGCATAGATCTTATTACNCCAGAAANAGCATCAGAAATGAAAAACGATATTGAGTTTAGAACAGGTCTTTCCATCAATCGTTTTGAAATTGGTAAGATCGATTTTCTAAATGACACCGCACAAGTAAGAATTTTTTATTACGCTGAAGAGCAAGAATTTTCAGATTACCACGTTGATTAAATAATCAACTCTCTTATGAGGTACTTTTTACTTCCCATTTCGTGGATTTATGCTTCTGTCATTGCGTTCAGAAACCTTTTGTTTGATTTTAATTTTTTTTCATCGAAAGATATTGATCATACCATTGGCGTGGGTAACCTTTCAATGGGAGGTACAGGAAAAAGCCCGCTATCCATATATATCGCAGAATTAATTTTAAGAAATCAAGGTGAGCCAGCCCTGCTAAGCCGAGGATACGGAAGAAAAACAAAGGGATATATAGAAGTAGATGGGAATCATTTAAGCCAAAATGTTGGAGATGAACCACTCATGTTCAAACAACGATTTAAAGACAAGGTGGGCGTTTATGTTTGTGAAAATAGGATACTTGGAAGCAATAAGATTCGAGCGNCGAATCCACATAGCACAATCATCTTTGATGATGTTTTCCAACATAGAAGAGTGAAAACTTCTTTGAGTATTTTAACGACTCCATACGGAGAACCATTCTATCAGGACTATATTTTACCCGTTGGTAGGCTGCGAGAACCTAGCAATAATGCGCACAGATCAGATTGTATTGTGGTCACAAAGTGTCCAGATAACTTGACGGATGAAGACTACAATAAAGTTAAAAACAAGCTGTCAAAGTTTTCAAAACCTATTTTTTTTAGCCACATAGAATATGGAGAAATGAAACCTATGAATGAAAGGATTCATAATATTAAAAACATTTTATTGGTTACAGGAATTGTCGATCCTAGCCAGCTCATCAAACACTTAAAAGACAAATACACAATTCAGTCTATTTCTTTTGCAGACCACCATGANTTTACAGTAAAAGACATTGAGAAAATACATGAAAAATTTGGTACCTTTGATCCCAAGGAATCGATTATTCTGACTACTGAAAAGGATAAAGTGCGGCTATCTAAATTTGATGNATTAATTGCAAAGAATAGCGCTTTATGGTACTACCAACCAATAAGTATATGCATCCACAAAGAAGCTCAGTTTGAATCGTTAATTAAAGAACATGTTAGAAAAGTTTAAAAAAGCTGCAAGCTACATNCAAGGCAGAACNGAACTGCAACCTACAATNGGTATTATTTTAGGGACCGGCCTAGGCGGTCTGGTCAATGAAATTGAAACCGTACATGAAATAGCATACGAAGANATTCCCCACTTCCCTGTATCAACTGTCAAAGGGCATTCAGGAAAATTGATTTTCGGAAAGCTCGGTGGAAAATCCGTCGTAGCCATGCAAGGGAGATTCCACTATTATGAGGGTTACAATCTTCAAGAGGTGACATTCCCTGTTCGTGTAATGAAGTTTTTAGGCATAGAAAATCTTTTTGTCAGCAATGCCTCGGGAGGCGTTAATGAAGCTTTCGAGATTGGAGAAATAATGATTTTAAATGACCATATCGATTTATTTCCAGGAAATCCTTTAATTGGAAAAAACTATGACGAATTAGGNCCGCGTTTCCCAGACATGAGCGAACCATACAGCCATGAATTGATCAATAAAGCNNTANATATTGCGTCAAAACACAACATTAAGGTCGCACAAGGAATTTATGCGGGACTGACAGGNCCAACCCTTGAAACGCCTGCTGAATACCAATACGTTCACTCGATTGGTGCTGATGCCGTTGGTATGTCAACCGTTCCTGAGGTGATTGTTGCTAGACATATGGACATCCCTTGTTTTGCTATTTCGATTATAACAGACCTCGGTGTACCTGGTAAAATTCAAAAGGTAACGCATCAAGAAGTCATTGAAGTTGCTGCAAAGCAAGAGCCTAAAATGACCTTGATAATGAAAGAACTGATTTCAAGTATCTAAAATGACACAAGAGCAAAGAGATAAATACGAAGCAGTTATTGGACTCGAAGTTCACGCCCAACTNCTCACGAATACAAAAGCATATTCCGCTGACATTAACGCATATGGGGCTGCCCCAAATACACATACAAGCCCTATTACGCTTGGACACCCTGGGACACTTCCAGTGATGAATAAGAAGTCTATTGAATTTGCCATTAAANTAGGTATTGCNCTAAATTGTGAGATCGCGGAGCACCAATACTTTGCCAGGAAAAACTACTTCTATCCAGATTTACCAAAAGGCTATCAAATCACACAGGACAAAACACCCATCTGTACAGAGGGGTTTATAGANCTAAAGCAAAAAGAAGGAGCNGCAAAAAGAATCGGAATTACAAGAATTCACATGGAAGAGGATGCAGGGAAAAGCATTCATGATGTTGATGTATATGACACCTTAGTTGATTTGAACAGAGCGGGAACACCATTATTAGAAATTGTAACGGAACCTGACATGCGTAGCTCGAAAGAAGCATATCAATATTTGACAGAAATCAGAAAACTAGTCAGATACCTCGAAATTTGTGACGGCAATATGGAGGAAGGATCTTTGCGCTGTGATGCAAATATTTCTGTTCGATTAAAAGGTGTAAAAGCTCTTGGAACAAAAGTAGAGGTCAAGAATATGAATTCAATTCGGAACGTACAAAAAGCAATTGANTTTGAAATCGTTAGACAAATTGAGGTGCTTGAAAAAGGAGGAACATTATCACAAGAAACACGAGGTTTTGATGCCTTAAATGGAAGTACGATTGCCATGCGATCCAAAGAAGCCGCAAATGATTATCGCTACTTCCCAGAACCAGACCTTCAGCCATTATACGTTAATGAAAATCAAATTCAGATGGTCAAAGNTGAGATGCCTCCTCTACCCGACTTTCTTTACAATAAATATGTTTCTGAGTTGAACTTNTCTGACTACGATGCACTAAACCTAACCGAATCNAAAGAAATAGCTTTGTACTTTGAGCAGCTCATTTTACATACAAAAAACTATAAAGCAGCAGCCAATTGGATCATGGGTTCCGTAAAATCCTATCTAAATGAAAATGGGGTTGAAATTCAAGATTTCCCTATTAAAGCTGAGGCTTTGGCTGAATTAATAGACCTTATCGATGAGGGCCATGTATCAAGCACTATAGCCTCACAAAAAATATTTCCTGAAATGCTAAGCGCCAAAGAAAGTGCAAAGCAGATTGCAGAAAGAATGAACCTGATCCAAGTTTCAGATGAAGATGAATTAGTTGGCTTCATCGATGCCGTAATTGCAGGAAATCCATCAGAATCGGAAAGATTTAAAAATGGTGAACAGCAGCTCATTGGNTTTTTCATGGGACAGCTCATGCGCGTTTCTAAAGGAAAAGCAGATCCTAAAATCGCCAATTCGCTCCTCAGAAAAAAATTAAATGACGCATAAATTATTCTACTTCTTGCTGATTACTTTCGGTATTATGATGTCATGTACTCAAGAATACGATGAGCCCAACTTTGAACTTCAATCTGAAACTAGANGCAATACAGAAGTCGGGGAAAATGTTTCTATTTCAGGACAAATAAGAGATGCTTCTAATTCAAGAATAGCACTGGAGGCCCCTTTAATGCAATCAAAAGGAAAAAACATTGAGCTGGCCTCAACTACCCTAGATGCTGAAGGACGTTTTACACTTAATGCATCTATCCCGGGATTGGGGTACTATATGCTNAAGAACTATGGAGATAAAGTAGACTCGGTTGAGCTTACCTTGGCACCTCAGGACAATATAAAACTAGCAACTCAAAAGGATTCGATAAATTCATTTCTGGCCGTTGACGGTGTTCTTTGGTCTAAAGATTTAGAGGCTTATCAGACCATTAGAGCCAAACAAAATGCTATTGNGCTTTCTAATTTCGCTGCCCAAAGAATGAAAGCAAATCCCTCAAGTGCCTTCAATATTGTTCTTTCCAACCATATAATGAAATCCCAGGAACAATGGAATGAAGAAAGAATTCAAATTTTTGGAAGTGTAGCGGAAGCCTTTTATAAATTAGATCCGAAGTCCGANGCGACGCAGAATTTCGTGAGAAACTTTGAGCTAATGCAAACCTACATGCTGAATAATGGTTTTTATGAAGCNCCGGATTTTGAATCTTCAACAATCGATGGCAGAACCATAAGCTTGTCAGACCTNCGTGGAAAATACGTACTCATCGATTTTTGGGCATCTTGGTGCGGTCCTTGCAGAAAAGAGAACCCCAAAATAGTGGCGCTCTACAACAAGTATAAAAAGAAGAATTTTACAATCTTATCCGTCTCATTNGATGAGGACATGACAAAGTGGAAAGCTGCTGTTGAAAAGGATGNATTATNCTGGCCGTATCATGTCAGCGACCTNAAGGGTTGGAATTCAGCAGTGGTACCATTGTATCGTATTGAAGGGATTCCTTTTACCGTTTTGGTGAATCCAAAAGGTCGAATCATTGGTATAAATCTCCGGGGTCAAAACTTAGAAGAACGAATGCAAAATATTTTTAATTTTTAAATATGAAATTTAAACTGGTTTTTATATGTCTTTTCCTTGCTCAAATGGGCATGGGACAGACAGCAAGCGTGAAATTATCTGGATCGATTTTCGGTGCAACAACTGACACCTTGTTTGTCTCTCAAATGTATGATAACAATAGAGTCAAAGATTTTGATACGCTCATAATGGATCAAACCGGTAAATTCAGTGCTGATTTAATCCTACCACGCGAAGACTATTATTTACTGAGACTTGAGAATGCCAATGTTCATTTAGTTTGTCGCGATCAATCGGATATTAAAATCTATGGTGATGGCAAAAGACTGAATGAATTCTGTAATATTTTGAATTCTGATGAATCTGCTTCAATGAATACTTTTGTGAAAGAAATCGAACGATTTCAGCTAAAAAACGATTCCGCCATTACTGCAGTGAAAAAAGATCCTAGTCAGTCTGAATCGATCAATCAATACATGCAAAAGGAATATTACGCCTTTCAAAATAAACTCAAAGTCTTTATTGGAAGTAATTCAAACTCAGCGGCACTTGTTATTGCANTAAGTGCGCTGAATTTAGATCAAGATCCAAAAACTTATNCATCTATAATTCAGCAACTTACCAAATCATTTCCAAGTAGCCTAACAGTTCAGAAGTATGCTGAAAANTTTGAAAGAATCATGGCTGAAAAAGAAAAAAACAAGCCCCTAGGAATCGGAAAACTTGCTCCAGATTTTGAAGAATTAATGCTAGANCGAAAGACAAAGCTCAAGCTTTCTGACCTCAAAGGAAAGGTGGTACTTATAGATTTTTGGGCATCTTGGTGCGGACCGTGTCGCAGAGAGAACCCAAATGTTGTAAAAACATACAATCGATATAAGGAAAAGGGCTTCACAATCATGAGCGTCTCTTTAGATAAAGACCTAGCAAAATGGAAAGCTGCAATTGAAGCAGATCAATTGTCTTGGCCAAATCACGTGAGTGATCTCGGAGGCTGGCAGAGTAAGGTTTCTCGTTTATACCAGGTTGGTAGCGTTCCCTTCACTGTGCTAATCGATGCAGAAGGGAAAATAATTAAAACCAACCTAAGAGGTTCGGCTTTAGACGCAGAATTAGAAAAAATATTTAAGTAATTGGAGGAGCTCAAACTAAATCCTGGTCGAAAAATATACTTTGCCTCAGATTTTCATCTGGGTGCACCTACGGCGGAATTAAGTAGGATTAGGGAGCTTAAAATTATTGACTGGCTCAATCATATTGAAAAGGATGCCCATACTATTTTTCTAGTAGGTGATCTATTTGATTTTTGGTTTGAATATAAACAGGTCATTCCAAAAGGCTTTGTAAGACTTCAGGGTAAAATTGCAGCACTTGCAGATCGAGGCATCAAAATCTACTTCTTTCTCGGTAACCATGACATGTGGATGAAAAAGTACTTTACCGAAGAGCTTGGTGTCGAAATGATATCAAATGAATTGGAGCTCAAAATTAATGGTAAGCGATTTTTTATTGCCCATGGTGATGGTCTTGGCCCAGGGGATTACGGTTATAAGTTCATCAAAAAGGTTTTTAGAAATAAGTTTTGTCAATTTCTATTCTCTTTTCTTCACCCTCGTATAGGTCTTTCGATGGCGCAATATTTTTCGAATAAAAGTAGAATACATACGGGAACAAAAGACATCAATTATACAAACAAAGAAGATGAGTGGCTCTATCAATACTGTAAATCAAAGCACGCGAAAGCGCCTATAGATTATTTTATTTTTGGACACCGTCATCTACCAATGGAAATTGCAGTTTCAGCATCTAAATACCTGAATCTTGGGGAATGGATGAACTTCTCGACCTATGCAGAATTTGACGGTTCAATACTCTCACTTAAGGTTTGGAGCGAAGATGGCGAAAAAGCTTTTGAAGGTATCAAAGAATGAAGCGATATAAAATCAAAAACCTTGACGAACTGCAGGCATTCGTAAAGAAGCACAAAGCACAATTCGATACCCCAAATTGCTTTGCATTCAAAGGAGAAATGGGTTCGGGTAAAACAACTTTAATACAGCTTCTTTTAAAATCATTTGGTGTAAACGACCTTCAAGGATCTCCTACCTATGCAATTGTAAATCAATACTATAATGATTCTACGCACAAAGAATACTATCATCTTGATTGTTATCGAATCAAGAATGATTTTGAAGCGTTTGATCTAGGTTTGGAAGAATTATTCAACGAAAAAAAAACTATCTTTATAGAGTGGCCTGAAAAAGTGATGCAGTTTCTTCCAGAAGAAACCGTGTGGATTACCATCCATCATGAATCAGATGATACAAGAACGATTGACATAGCCTATGAATACTGATCCTGAATTATTAAAAAAACTTATTCAAAAAGGGAATCTTCTTCCTCAAGAGGAAATGCTAGAGGTAGCTCGTAAAAAAGGTAGCCTCAATATAGGCATCCCAAAAGAAACTTCTTTTCAAGAAAGACGCGTTGCCCTTGTACCTGAAACAGTTTCGTTGCTTGTTGCTAATGGACATCACGTCAAAATAGAAACAAAAGCAGGAATTGGTGCCAATTTTAGTGACCGAGAGTATAGTGAGGCAGGTGCAGAAATATGTCAAGGCCCCTCAGAAATATATGAATGCAATATCGTTTTCAAAGTAACACCTCCTTCAGATGAAGAAGTGGACCTAATGCCTGGAAATCAGACCTTAATTTCTGCCCTTCAAATTTCCATTCAACCCAAAGCGGTACTTACTAAATTGATTCGAAAAAAAATCACCGCAGTTGCTTGGGATTACATTAGAGATGAAGACGGTGTTTTTTCCTTGGTTCGAACGGTCGGTGAGATTGCAGGAAATACCAGTATCCTGATTGCAGGAGAGTTAATCTCTTCTTTTGCCTCTGGAAAAGGTATGATGCTCGGAGGAATTGCTGGTGTTCAGCCTACAGAGGTTGTAATTATTGGCGCAGGGACTGTAGGTGAATTTGCTACGAGAGCTGCCTTAGGCCTTGGCGCCTCTGTGAAAGTGTTTGACAATAGACTTTCAAAGCTCAGACGCCTTCAAAATGACATTGGTAAAAGGGTGTATACCTCGATTATTCAACCAAAAGTTTTGGCTAAAGCTATCAAACGAGCAGATATTGTAATTGGTGCGCTGCGCTCGAATGTCGGAAAAACACCTTGCGTTGTCACAGAAATGATGATTCAAGATATGAAGTCGGGCTCCGTAATTGTAGATGTAAGTATCGACCAAGGCGGATGTTTCGAAACCTCAAAAATCACCAACCATGATGATCCTACGTTCATCAAACATGGCGTTACACATTACTGCGTGCCAAATATAGCCTCGCGGGTATCTAGAACAGCTTCTTTCGCCATTTCTAATATTTTTTCACCATTGCTACTAGAAATGGGTGACTGCGGCGGAGTTGTTGAGCTCATTCGTTCAAACCAAGGGTTTAGAAATGGTGTTTATATCTACAAAGGAATTCTAACCAATGAAGTCCTCGGAAAAGTATTTGACTTAAATTACAAGGACATTCATCTCATTCTTCCAGGTATTTAATGTCCCCTATTGTACCCCTAAAGCTTCCAAAAACAGAATTAGACATCTCTCGCAGTGGTGACCAATTATTTGTACGCTGTCTAGTCCGTAAAAAGAATATTGTTTTGACTCCTGAGGAATGGGTTCGACAACATTTTATTGCATACTTTTTAAATGACTTAGCTTATCCAAAAGGGCTTTTAACCATTGAAAAAAAAATTCAATACGGGGCAATGGAAAAAAGATGGGATTTAGCCACATTCATGCCAAATCAAGAGTGCTTTTTACTGCTTGAATGCAAAGCGCCAAGCATTCCGATTACAAAAGCCGTTTTTGAACAGTCTTTGACCTATTTCAAGGGGCTTCAATCAAGATTTTTAGTTTTGAGCAATGGTATTGAGCATGTCATTTTTAAAAAAGAGAGGGAGGGTTTGAAAATCGTAAACGAATTTCCAGATTACCCTAATTTTGCATAGAAGAATAATCTCCTGACTTCATTTTATGGTATTCTCTCACAAGAAAAGCAAGTTGTATGCGCATTGCATCCAATGCTTCCTCTGTTTCTTGTGTGATTTCTTTCTTTCTAAGTCGAAATTGAAGTTTCATATGCATGGCATGAATCAAAATCTCAACATCATGTTGGTTTTTCATCGAAGCTTTTTCACGAAACTCCGCTGTAAAAGAGCTCGAATTCGCACAGAGTTGCTTGTATTTACTTTCTCCCTTAATGGCAAATAAAGTGTTGTGCAAAAATAAAAGTTCCTTCATTACTTCCATCACTCGGTCGAGGTGGCCCTTTTTTTCAAGTCCGGAGCGTTTCATCTCCTTTATGATATCAGCATACCAGCTTCTGTATTGTCCTTCAAAAGAGCTGTCGGGAAGATTAGGTTTCACAACGGCTTCCATGATGCGTTCAATATCGAAGTTTAAAGACCTAACGATGTCTTCAATTTGAAAAAGATACAAAACGTACTCAGCTATATTTTCTTGCTGTTTTTTTTGTGCGACTAACATGGCTAAAGGTCTTCTTCGATTCGTGTTTGCTCTTTATTTAAAAAATCAATAAAAGCACGTGTCACATCCATACTTGGATTTACATAATTAATTTGACCTCCATCAGCGTAA
The DNA here is from genome assembly GCA_002683585.1 of Cryomorphaceae bacterium. The sequence continues at coordinate 3,996 of NYTQ01000070.1, read as the reverse complement.
CCCATTAAAAGATCAATTCCATTCGCTTCACTGAATTTTTTTCCAAAAGAAATGACCTTATTATTAATGTCTGTTAGTTTACGCATCACCTCAGCTTCTAATTGGGCGCCTTCTCGCTGCTGATATTGCATCAGCTCCGCCTCCATTCTTTGCGCCTTTTCTTGAATTTTCATGATCTCATTTTCGGATAAAAGACCTTGTTGTGCCTCTGCACCCTTTTTTGAGACAAAATTCTCGAGATTATTCGTCTTACGCTTGAGCTCTGTTTGAAACGCAAGATTTTTTCGACTCACATCTTCATCAATATTTTTATAATAAGTAAAGCCTTCTTTTAAACTATCATTGAAATAAAAGGCAATCACTAAACCACTAGTGTCTTTTTCTAGGGTATTCACTGGTGCTGGGTTTACAAGCACTGTCTCTTTTTCTGATTCGTTTGAACATGATGACAATATCACGCCCAAAGCAATAATGTATAAACTAATTTTCATTTTGAATAGATTTAAAAGAAGCTGTAAAGTCTTCTCTCATTGAAATAAAACGTTGGAGACAATTCCTTAAGAAATCTGTGGAGCTCAACAACCGTTCCAAATCACTTACACCGTTCTCTGATTCGGGTAACTTAAAAGATTGCTCATATTGATCTAGAGCAATTTTCAAGATTAGCTTTTGGTTATATTGATGTAGCTCAATTAAATATCTGTCGTGAGGAATTCTTTTTAAAAGTCTCATAATGGCTGCAAATGTAAGGATAATATAATGCTATAAGGTAATTGAATAGAAATTTTGGTAATGCTCAAATGAGCACAAATGCATCCAATCAAGAAAGAATATAGCCCTTGTTGGGTTAAATTTTAAATCAAAAAAAGACTAATTAATTGTTCAGCTCTTTTACAAAAATAGGTCAGGGATAAAAGGAAATATTACATATGCAGTTACTCAGCGGTCCTGTAGAATAAAGAAAAACGCGTATATTAGAGAGAACTAAATCACTTTTCGAATTTCTTAGGGCACTAAATATTAGGTATTTGTCAGAAATAATTTTGAAATATTTCAAATATTTATTCTAATTTCGAACCCGAATTAAGTTGAAAAAGTCAGAATTGATTATTTTTTTATGACCAGTATTTTTGTTGCCAAGTTAGATTTTGGTGTATCTAAAGAACAACTAGTAGAGTTGTTCGCTCAATACGGTGAGGTAAGTAAAGCTCACCTCCCGACCGATAAAGACACAGGAAAACCTCGGGGTTTTGCTTTTATCGAAATGTCAAACGATGACGAAGCCAGTGAGGCCATCCAAGCACTAGACGGTTTTGAAATCAACAGAAGAAGAATAGCTGTTAAGGTTGCAGAAAATAGAAATGATCGTTCAAGACCAGGAGGGAATACAAACAGAGATTCAAGACCTTCGAACGCTGGCGCTCCGCCAAGAAAAAGCTTTGGTTCAGATGCTGCTCAACCATCGATGCCTTCCGAAGAAAACAAAAGTGAATCGAGAAAAAAATCATTCAAAGGAAAAACTACCAAAGGTTTTGATTCAGACCAAGGTGGTGGCGGAGGAAAAAAAGCCAAGAAAATGACGGCCCACAAAAAAAGCGGCAAGAACTTCAACTATTTTGAAGACGACGAGCCAATAGAAGGAGGGCTTTTCTCTTTTGATTCTGACGAAGATTGATTCCTTAAAACTATCAGGCCTAAATTCTGTCTCAAGTTTGTTTACTTTTGCATGGACTTATGGAACAAAACTACGCTTCACATTTAACCCATCCTGTTTTCAAGGTTATTTCCAAAGAGTTGGAAAGCTCAAATGAGAAGGCTTTTGTAATTGGTGGTTTTGTCCGTGATCTCATTTTAGGAAACACCTCAAAGGATATAGATATTGTTGTTCAAGGAGACGGAACTCTTTTTGCAAAAAATATTGCTAAAATATTAAGGGTGAAAAAGGTTTCGGTGTTCAAAAATTACGGCACCGCACATTTTAAATATAAGGATATCGATGTCGAATTTGTGGGAGCAAGAAAGGAATCGTACTCAGAAGACTCAAGAAACCCAGAGGTTGCCCCGGGAACACTTGAGGAAGATCAATTTAGACGTGATTTTACGATCAATGCATTGGCGATTGACCTGCATCCCGAAAATTTCGGCGAACTAATAGATCCTTTTAATGGAATAGCGGACCTGGAAGAGGGTATTATCAAAACACCTTTAGACCCGAGCATCACATTTCAAGATGATCCCCTCAGAATGCTTAGAGCAATTCGTTTTGCTACAAGACTATCTTTCAAACTTGATATCGCTTGTCTTCGCTCAATAAAAGAACAATCTGAACGCATTAAAATAATTTCAAGAGAAAGAATCACAGAGGAGCTAAATAAAATCATTCTAACCAATGAGCCTTCTAGGGGGTTCAAGCTTTTAAAATCGACGGATTTATTGGCATTTGTATTTCCAGAATTACTCAATTTATCTGGTATTGAGACTATTGAAGGGAAAAGCCATAAAGATAATTTTCTCCATACCCTTCAGGTGCTGGATAATATTTCGGAGCATACAGATTCATTGTGGTTAAGATGGTCTGCAATCATGCATGATATTGCAAAACCAGCAACCAAAAGGTTTGATAAAAAAGTAGGATGGACTTTTCACGGACATGAAGAACTTGGTTCTAAAATGGTTCCAAGAATTTTTAAGTACCACAGACTGCCATTGGATTCGAAAATGAAATATGTGCAGAAAATGGTGAGGCTTCACCTCCGTCCAATAGCATTGGTAAAAGGAAATGTCACAGATACAGCAATCAGAAGGCTTTTAAATGAAGCTGGAGATGATATTGATGACCTAATGATGCTTTGCAACGCAGACATTACATCAAAAAATGAATTTAAGGTCAAGAAGTATAGAGAAAACTTTAAAATCGTTTCGAGAAAATTAGAGGAAGTTGAAGAGAAAGATAAGATCCGAAATTTTCAACCTCCTGTTACAGGAGAAGATATTATGAAAACTTTTAACATCGGCCCTTGTTATGAAATTGGTGCTATTAAAAGCAGAATAAAAGAGGCCATACTCGAGGGTGAAATTGAAAACTCTGCAGAACAGGCAAAATTGTTAATGTTAGCATGCGGAAAGGAATTAGGATTAATTGCGGTGCACACTGAGCAATAAAATAGTTTAAATTAAAATATCATGGCTGGAATAAAATTTCGGGTATTGTTGGATTCAAATCAAAAAGAGGAAGTCTTTTGTGATATTTTATTGTCCTTAGATGATAATTTTGAATCTTTTTTCAATTCCATCATAAAGGCATATGGATTCAAGGGCGACCAAATGGCTAGCTTTTATGCCTCAAATGAAAACTGGGATAAAGGAGAAGAGGTCAGTCTTATGGATGTGAGCTTTGGCGAGGAGGGAGAACAGAAAATCATGGCCTCAACAAGCATTCGGGAATTGGTAGAAGAACCTGACCAAAAGTTCATTCTAGTGTATGACTTTTTGAAAATGTGGATTTTTCTTATCGAATGTATTGGGCTGCAAGAAGAAACACCCAATTCACCAGCATTAGTGCTGAGTGTTGGCGAAAAACCAAATGAAGATTCCAAGGAGCTTGATGAGGAATTTCAGATGCCAGCAAAAGCAGAAGAGCAGGATGAAGAGGATGAGTTTGGATTTAACGATTTCGAAGATGGCTTTTCAGAAGAAGATTTAAGTCCCTACGTTTAAGGATATGGTGCAAGATTTCTCAAAAAATGATCCTTTTGGCAATGCCATAATTGACTTTGAAAAAAATAGAACACCAAAAATAATTCGGGTTTCTTCAGATCTATGCGATGATGACGAGTTACCCATTGAATATCTATTTAGAACATTTGATGGTATGCCTGCTGTGGAAAAAAAAGCTTTGGAACTTTGCGAAGGAAATATCTTAGATGCTGGAGCGGGTGCAGGAGCGCACCTAAAAATATTAAGAGAGAAAGGGTTCTCAATTTTTGCCCTTGACGT
>NYTQ01000069.1 GCA_002683585.1 Cryomorphaceae bacterium | reverse complement strand
CCTTTTCTTCGTCTGTCTGTGCAAATTGTCTAAGCCAGTCTATGAGTGATTCTTTTGATTCAAAATAGCTAGAGTTATCATTTGGTAAATAGGCGCTTTTGATCGTGGTACCAAAGGTGAATTCCCCAGTGTCCGGTTTTGATGTCCCATTTAGAATTTCAAAAAAACTTGTTAGCGCCATTGAGTTTTTGGAAACAAAGGCTATTCGATCTCCTTTATTAACAATTAAGTTGATATCCTTAAAAAGAACTCCATCAGATGAGCTTTTGCTTAGTCCGGAAATTGAAAGGATTTGATTTCCTGCATCTCTTTCCTGATGAAACGTAATACCAGGGTATTTTCTTGAAGAAGGTTTTATTTCTTCTAGATCGAGATTGTCAAGCATTTTTCTTCTACTCGTTGCTTGTTTGGATTTAGCAGCGTTTGCAGCAAACCTAGAAATGAATTCCATGAGTTCTTTTTTCTTTTCTTCTGCTTTTTTGTTCTTATCTGCTCGTTGTCTTAATGCTAGCTGTGAAGATTGATACCAAAAGGAATAATTCCCGGTAAATAGATTGATTTTAGAAAAATCAATATCACAAACATGTGTACAAACAGTATCTAGAAAGTGCCTGTCGTGAGAAACGACAATAACTGTATTTTTAAATTCGAATAGAAATTCTTCCAGCCATGCAATAGTTCTTATATCCAAGTCGTTGGTTGGCTCATCTAAGATTAATACATCAGGATTTCCGAACAATGCTTGCGCCAAAAGCACCCTTACTTTAAGGTCGCTTGAGAGCTCTTCCATTAGCAGATAGTGCTTGCTTTCGTCAATGCCCAAATTACTAAGAAGCGCTGCTGCATCAGTTTCTGCATTCCAGCCTTCAAGATCTGCAAATTCGGCTTCAAGCTCACCCGTGCGCATTCCGTCTTCTTCACTAAAATCTGGTTTCGCGTATATGGCGTCTTTTTCAACCATGATTTCATACAACCTTTTGTGTCCCATAATGACTGTTTGGAGAACCGTTTCTTTGTCAAATTCGAAATGATTTTGTTTGAGTACGGCCATTCTTTTACCAGGCTCAAGGTTTACAAGTCCGGTTGTTGGATCCTGTTCACCGGTTAGAATTTTTAGAAAGGTAGATTTACCTGCACCATTAGCGCCAATAACGCCATAGCAGTTTCCATTTACGAATTTTAAATTTACATCATCGAAAAGGACGCGTTTTCCGAATTGAAGAGATAGGTTCTGTACACTAAGCATCTAAAGTTTTTTTGCAAAGATACGGATTTCTCTTATTCCTTTGAACAGGTATATACGAAAGCTGGAGGTATATTCAGAAGACACGACTTTATCTTCACTGTAGAAAATACTTTTTCGAGCATTTTTTGGGATTGAAGCGTGTATTGAAATTGAATATATTTTCCATCCTTTGATAGGGCATCGCTTGCAGAGAGCACGATTCTATTTCTAAGAAAAGAGGGCAAAACCGCCAATGGGAGGGAGGATATAATAATATCTGCTTGAGATAATCTAAGTTGCTTGAGGTAATGTGATAAATCTGTGGCAGATCCATTGACCAAGGTCAATCTTGGGTCGCTAAATTGCTGCTTGAGGTTGTTGTAAAAACTTGTATTGATTTCAATTACTAAAAGCTTTGTTTTTGGACCGATTAATTCTAGCAGCTTTTTCGTAAAAACACCCGTTCCCGGACCTAATTCAACGACTGTTTTTGCCTCTGAAAGTGACAGGTTTCCCATCATCTTCTTGGTGAGGTATTTCGAACTAGGTGCAATCGCACCAACCTGATTGTTTTTGTTTAAAAATTCTTTAAGAAATGAGGAGGTCTTCAAGTATTCAGTTCATATTAAATTTTCCATCTCTTGCAATGCCTATTACTTTTCCTTTGAGTTTTGATACATCGAATGGAGAGTATAGTTTGTCTTTTTTCGCGAGATGGTTAGCATCAAATGTTTCGCTAGGGTCAAATATAGTAATATTCGCAATGCACTCTTTTTCAATTGATTCTGTTGATATCCCTAAAGTAGACGATGGTCTATCTGAAAGAATTGAAATGAGGTCAACTAATTTCAGCTTTGTATGCGTATTCATTGCGGCAAAAACAGTTTGTATGTGCGGAGCACCAAATGAAGCACTTTCGAAATCCACTTCTTTTTCATCTTCGTCGGTCGGTCTGTGATTAGATACAACACAATCAATTGCTCCTTCTGCCAGTGCTTTGGCTAGGGCTTTTGTGTCTTTTGGGTTTCGTAGAGGAGGTAGTGTTTTAAATCTCGTATTGAATGCTAGAACTTCTGACTCGTCAAAGCAAAAGTTTATAACGTGTGCATCGGCAGTCACTCGAAGTCCTTTTTTCTTTGCCTTTGAGATTAGCTCAGCACCTTCTTGAGTAGAAACTCCACTAATGTGTAGGCTACCTCCGCTGTATTCTAAAACCCTTAAATGTCTCTCTATCTCAATGATTTCTGAAATATTTGGATCACCTTTGAGTCCTGTTTTAAGTGAAGCGTCTCCTTCGTTTACCTGAGTATTTTTAGATAAAGATGAGTTTCCTAAGCTCACTACTATTTTACCTGAAAAATTTTGTGCATACATGAGTGCATTACTAAGAACCGCGGCATCCGTAGATATTCGATCATCTGTAAAAAGCGCAGCACCGGATTTCTGCATATCATAAAGCTCTGCTAGCTCCTTACCTTTCATTTGCTTGGTCAAACAACCCATCGCAATAATTCCAGTGGTGTTGAGCGAAGCTTTTCTGAATAGCGAATCTATGGAGGCTTTTTGATCCATAACAGGTTGGGTAGAGGGAAGTATCCCCACTTGCGTAAATCCTCCTTTTGCTGCTTTATTTAGGCCTGAGTCTATTGTCTCTTTGTACTCATGACCTGGATCGCAAAAATGCGCTTTCAAGTCAATCCATCCTTTAGAAACGTGCAAGTCTTTAGATTCAATAATCTTATAGTTTTTATCTGCTTTTATTTGGCCTGTGATTTCAATAATTTTGCCATTGTCAATTAGAATATCCTTATGCGTATTGTGAAAAGCAGAAGTTGGATCGATTATTTTAGCTTTCTTGAGTAGTACTTTCATGACTTATGTTTTCCAGAATTTAGCAATTAATATTTCACAAAATATTGCCATAATTGTAATAAAGATACAAATACGCCAATACTCTTTTGTGTGATTCAATTTTATTTTTGAGACGTCTGTTTTCTCGTTAAATATTTGGGTGCTAAGGTTTTTAATCCCTTTTTCTTTCAGTTTTTCCTTCATTAATGCTACATCTATAAGCCCTACTGAGGATTCTTTTCTGTTAAAGTTTAGGGCTAACATTTTTAAGGTGTCTTTTTGTTTCAAAACGAAGTTTCCTTGGTTTAGATATTCCATTGCCTCAATTCCTGATAAATCGATATAATTATACGCGTCTTTTTGAATGGTCTTTGGAATAAAATCGGTTGTATTATTTTGGAGCTTAACTGGTCCTTGATTTCTCGGTTCACGCTCGAAGGAAATAAGTCTATCTTGGCCAATATAGTGATAAGGTAAATTATTGCTTCCGGCCATTTCAGCAATACGTATGCACAATACAGGAAACAGTGTGTTTTGTACAAGGTCTGAGCAGTTTTCATTTAGGCATGAGTATAGCGCAAATGACTGCTTATCAAGTGATTTGTAAAATACGGGGCTTTGATCCCTAAGTTTTAAAAGTGCAATTGCTGAGGTGTTATTTGCATTTGTTTTATGGATAAAACGGAAATTAGGAAGGTTCAAGCCTGATTCTTCTTTTTTCTCAAATACACCATCAAAGGTCGGGTCTTGTAATTCAATCTTATTCGCTTTTAAGTCGATATATTGTGATGTTTTGATTTCAGGTAATCCCAATTGAACTAAAAGAGGGTTCAGTTTATCCTTTTCAATTTCATTTGATGGCAGGATTAGAATATTCCCACCTTGCAGCTTAAATTTTACAATATCAGCACTTAATCCTGTTGAAATTGTTCTGATCCCATTGAGTATAATTAACTGCTTTTTTTCAAAGGAGGACTTATTAACCTTGTTAATTGGCGTCTCCGTGACCTTGAAATAAGACTCTGTTTTATACACTTTTGCTAAACTTCCGTTTGCCTCTTCGCCATTGACAATTAAGACTTCACGATTCGCGGCGGTTTGGTAGCTAAAAAAGAATTCGTCATCCCAGTACATCATTTGGTCGCGAAGTTCTATTTTCCCTTTAGAATTACCCTCTGGTTGAACGGGAATATTAATTGAACTAATAACATTGCTGTCTCCCGAAATATTGACGAAGATATCTTTAGAAAAATCATTTATGGTTAGGTTAAGCTCAAGGTTGACAATGTCTTCTGTGCTCTCATTGTTCACTCGAAAAAAGACCTCATTTTCTTCAGAGGCTCTGTGCGCTTTTGATCGGAACCAAAGGGAGTCAATATAACAGTTTTCTTCTTTTTGAGGTTTAAATTGCCAAAGACTTATGCCAGAAATAGTATCTGACTTGATGGCTTTTATATTGAAGAATTCACTTTGAAAGTCGCTTAAAAACAATAGTTCATACCTTTTTAANTTTTGCTCTCTCTTGTCTATTTTNGCTTTNGTTTCCTGCTGCCAATTGAAAACAGTACTAAAATTTCTTTGAATCGGCGAGTACTTTATAAGGTCAATTTCTTCTTGTGCACTCTTGGCATCAATGATTCGCTGCTGAACCGCACTTAGATCGTTTGTGCTTAATATGTAGCGTTGATTGTTNGGATAAGTATTNATGAGTGTTTTAGCGGCCTCTTTTGATTCAGATAGAAGTTCACCTTCTATCCCTTTTGCAGACATTGAAAATGAATTGTCTATGAATATACTAACGATCGTTTCTTTTGCTTTATTGACGTCCTTCGTCGGGTTCATATAAGGCTGAGAAAAGGCAATAACTAAAAAGATTACGGCAATGATTCTACAAATTAAAATCAGCAAGTTTTGAAGNTTTTTTACTGCCTTCTTTTCTTTTTGAAATTGCTGCATGAACTTTAACGAAGAAAAGTAAATCTTTTTATGTCTTCTGAAGTGAAATAGATGAATCAGAATAGGAACAGAGAGTAGGAGTAAGAACCAAAGTGTATTGGGGTACAAAAAATTCATCGGCTACAAAAGTAGTGAAAGTTCATTGGTAGGCAAAAAATAGGANTCAAAAAAAAATGTCCCGAAGGACATTTTAATTTAGTTTTTTGATTTATCATACCATTCTTTGAATTTNTCTTCATTGCCACTTGCCCTGTANGCCATNGCTAAATTCTTCATNACTGATTTGTTGTCTGGAAAGGCAACGATCATCATTTCAAGGCTTGGAATAGCTTTAGTTAAGAGCTCTTTTTTCTGGTCTTCTAACTGATTAACTCTCGGGTCTCTGTAATCTAAATCCCTTGCTTCATCACCAATAGCAATACTCCAATCCATATATAAAGCGGCAAGGTTAGAGTGTGCATTCACATACTCTGGATCAATTTCAATGGCTTTTAATAGATTAGATTCAGCTTTTTCATTTTCCTTTAGCTCAATAAACGAGGTTCCCAGAATGTAGTACAGCTGTTTGTTATTTGGGTCTAAGGCTAAAGCCTCATTAATATATTTCTCAGATTGTTCTGTATCTCCACTCTTCAGTGCAATATTGATGTAGTTGGTTAAAACGGTCATATCATTTGGAAACAAATCATTGGCTACGTTTGTCAGCTCTTCAGCCTTAGACAGCTCCTCAGCTCTTATCAATGAGTCTGCCACGTATCTATAGGTTGCCATGGCATTCACCTTNGCGTCTTCGTACTCCTCACCTAAAAACAATTTAACTTGGTATGCGCCTGCAAANCTCATAAAGGCCATTTCAAAGTTCTTCTTCTCATACATACCGAGGCCCATATTGAAATATTGAGTCACACGACTTCCAATAAAACGCTCTGCATCGGGTATATATTTTCCTTTTGGATCATTAAGTACCTTTGTAAAGCTTTCCATGGAAACATCTTTGTATTCTTCAAGCAATGCCTCATCTGGTGCTTTCCCTGCCATGGCTTCAAACTGAGCAACCTCAATCAATGCGAAGTAAACCATCCCTCGATAGAGATGCATTTTAGCTTCTTCCTTNGTTTCTTCATTNNCAGCTGCAAGGTCAATAAAGGCTTTGGCTTTTGTCGCTGTTTCTTTTGCTTTTTCTGCGCCAGCCATCGGGCTATATTTTTTCATAAGCATAGCAGCATCGGTCACATTTTTCTTCTGAGCAAAGCTGTATCCAGCAGCGAAAAGAAATANGATACATAAAATATTTGTTTTCATTTTCATAACTATTTATTTACAGTAGCACTTTCAAATCCTGTGCCATTTTTATTGTTTGTTTATTCTTCAGTGTTTTCGTCTGTCGTTGTTTCGGTATTATCTGANCCGTTTTCTTGGNCTTCCTCTCCAGATAATTCTATTTCTTCGCCGGCTTCATCTTCATCACCCCNAGGTACTCNTGCAATTGCTGCTATTTCTGATGTTCCTTTAAGGTTAATAAGCCNAACACCTTGAGTTGCTCTNCCCATTGTTCTTATGCTGTCGACATTCATTCTAATGGCTACACCACTCTTTGTGATGATCATTAAATCATCTTCATCCACAACGTTTTTGATTGAAAGCAANTCTCCGGTTTTGCTTGTGATGTTCAGTGTTTTCACTCCTTTACCGCCTCTATTTGTAATTCTGTATACAGGTTCCTTATCTTCTGGGTCATTGAGATAGGTGCGTTTTCCGTAACCTCTTTTCGAAACCACCAATATGGTCGTGTAGACATCTTCAACACAAATCATACCTACGACCTCTTCGGAGCTTTCATCTATTTTAATTCCTCGAACTCCNGATGCATTACGTCCCATTGGTCGNACATTTTCTTCATTGAATCTAATGGCTCGACCCGAACTAGAGGCCAATACAATCTCGTTNTCCCCATTGGTAAGCTTCGCCTCAAGCAATTCATCATTCTCGCGAATGGTGATGGCATTNATTCCATTGGTTCGAGGTCGTGAATATGCTTCAAGAGATGTCTTTTTAATNACACCCATTTTCGTACACATCACAATGAAGTTGTTGTTGATGTAGTCTTCGTCAGTGATATCTTGCACCTTGACATAAGCCTTTACCTTATCGTCTTGAGGAATATTTATGAGGTTTTGTATTGCTCTTCCTTTTGCTATTTTAGTTCCTTCTGGAATTTCAAATACACGCATCCAGAAACAACGACCTTTTTCAGTAAATATTAAAAGGTAATTATGATTGGTCGCCACAAATAGGTGCTCTAAAAAGTCTTTTTCNCGTGTTGTTGAGCCTTTAGAGCCCATTCCNCCTCTATTTTGAACTTTGTATTCAGCAAGACTTGTCCTTTTAATGTATCCCGCATGTGAAATCGTAACAACCACTTCTTCATCAGCGATAAGGTCCTCAATNCGCATTTCGCTTGCNCTATATTCAATAACAGATCTTCTCTCATCACCGTATTTCTCCTTGATTTCAAGAAGCTCGGTTTTAATAATTTCCATTCTGCGTGGTTCATTCGCAAGGATATCCTTTAAATCTGCNATGGTTTTCATTAATTCATCNTACTCCGCTCTCAGCTTGTCTTGCTCCAAACCTGTCAGCTGACGTAGCCTCATGTCAACGATTGCCCTTGTTTGTATATCTGATAGCTCGAAGCGCTTGGCTAAGTTCTCCTTTGCTTTATCAGGAGAGGCTGANCCTTTAATGATTTCAATAACCTCGTCTATATTATCTGAGGCAATAATTAGCCCTTCTAAAATATGCGCCCTCTCTTCCGCTTTACGAAGCTCATATTGTGTTCTCCGAACAACCACCTCATGTCTAAATTCGACGAAGTTGGAGATCATGCTTTTTAGGTTCAGAAGTTCTGGTCTTCCTTTTACTAAGCATATGTTATTTACTGAAAATGAGGTTTGTAGCGATGTGTATTTGAATANTTTATTTAATACTACATTCGCGATAGCATCTCTTTTAATTTCGAAAACAATACGCATTCCGTTTCTATCCGATTCATCACGTAAATCTGATATGCCTTCGATTCTTTTATCATTGACCAGATCAGCTGTTTTCCTGATTAGATCCGCCTTATTTACTTGATAAGGTATCTCAGTAACAATGATTTGTTCTTTGCCACTGCTGTTCTCTTCTATTTCTGCTTTTCCACGCATGACAATACGTCCCTTACCTGTAAGGAAAGCATTACGTACACCTTCATAACCATAGATAATACCTCCTGTTGGGAAATCAGGCGCTTTTACGTATTTAAGTAGCTCTTCATCTTCAATATTACTATCACCAATGTATGCGATTGTTCCGTCAATAACTTCTGAGAGGTTGTGAGGCGCCATATTTGTAGCCATACCAACTGCAATACCTGATGCACCATTTACCAATAGGTTTGGTATTTTGGTAGGAAGTACACTAGGTTCGTTTAGACTATCGTCAAAGTTCGGTCGAAAATCAACAGTATCTTTGTCTAGGTCGTCAAGCATCTCTTCCGAAATCTTTTTAAGACGCGCTTCTGTATACCTCATGGCTGCTGGGCTATCGCCATCCACAGAGCCAAAGTTACCTTGTCCATCAACTAGAGGGTATCGCAGGGACCAGTCCTGCGCCATACGCACCATAGTGTCATAAACAGAACTGTCTCCATGTGGGTGATACTTTCCAAGTACTTCACCGACGATTCTTGCCGACTTCTTGTAGGGTCTATTGGAATATACCCCGAGATCTTGCATACCGTAAAGTACTCTTCTGT
>NYTQ01000068.1 GCA_002683585.1 Cryomorphaceae bacterium | reverse complement strand
ACCCAATGCGCTTTCTTGAGCACAATCGCAACAAATGTCATAGCAATAGGTTGTATAATCATGTTTTATGGAGCTCCAAGCCTCAAAAATAATATCAAAACCACCTTCGATCTTAAGGCGTGTTTCATCTGGTTCCCCTCTCAATAAGTACTTTGAGGTATGGTCGAATAAGAACTGCATGTTTGCGTGTACATCGATGAGATCAGGCTTCTCTTCTAGGTATTCAAATTCTTCAAGTTCAGCATCGGAATAAAGACTTATATGAAATTCAAATCCTGGAAGCGAACGAATAAGTTGAATATGGGCTTCCTCTAAAGCCTCATGAAGCGCTTTAGTGCCTGCTTTTTCATTGATTGAAAAGTTATCACCTAGGCGCTCGCTAAGCTTTTCTTGTTCAGTAAACAACCAATCTACAGTTGAGGTATCGCGCATTTGAGCTATTGAATCATAAAAGGCAATTACGTTGCTATAAAGGGTTTTGTCACCAGGGTAATAAACATTAAGCAATGTTTCGGTGTCGACGTCTATATCTTTACTTTTTTGCCCAAATGAGCTTATGGATAGGGTGGTAATTAAGAGTAGGATGATTGCTTTCATAAATTAATTTTTGGTTTTATTCATCGCAATACGAGAAATCTTCTCTTAAGATAGTAATGGAAACGGTATTTCGCAGATCTTTGTCAAAGTCATTGTAACGTTCTTTGTCATTTGGATAGGTAACGTTTACCTTCCAATCATCCTCATTTTTTGATGACCTCGTTTTTACAATTTTTTTTATGAGCATTTTGTTTTTGAAATAATAAAACGATTCTCGCTCAAATAAATAATCGTCATCATCTAAATCTCCTTCAGAACTGAAGATGTAGGNAAAACATATTTTTCTACAGTCAGGTTCTAGGTAAATGTCTTCAGAAAAATACCAAGCACCTTCACTACCACTAATTGAGGCCTTGCTTAAACCGCCTTGGCGACCTGCTTTCAATTCGGTTGTCTCATGCGGCGTATAATAGAAAGAGAGATCTGTACTATTGCTNTCGGNATCCGTTTTAATGAAATCTATTTCCTTAATGATTTCGCTTAATGCAACTTGCTCTTGAGAAAATGCATTAACACAGAGCAGNAAAAAAAATGTGAAAAGTCTATTTTTCATCTTGAATTTTAATTCGTGTAACAAAATTTATACCAAANAAATTCATAATTCGTGAATAAACCTCATTCATCTTATCTAAAAAATGAGGTTTCGAAGTGTATCTCATTGATAATTANAGTAGTTATTAAGTTATCAACTTTTGATGTTTAAAACAACTTAAATATTTTTTTCAAACGGCCTTAAATAAGAAGTAGATTCGTTANTACGATCGTCGAGAACGGTTTTTGAAGAGTTAAATAAGATAAGAAGAGATATGTTTAAAGAAGTTAGAAAAAGAGATTACACGAAAGAAATCTTTGATTTAAATAAGATTACTGATGCTGTACATAACGCGATGCAGTCTTCCGGTAATGGGACCAAAGAGGATGCGACCAATATATCATTGGAAGTATTTGATGTTCTTTCGGAAAGAAATGGAAGAATCGTTAATTACATTCCGAGTATTGAAGAGATACAAGATGTTGTGGAACAAAGATTGATGCAAAGTCAATTTTTAGATGTTGCCAAATGTTACATCTTATACCGTAATGANCAGGCGCAGAAAAGAAAGCCAAATATCTTTGAAAAGAGAATCAATTTAAAGCCATATGAGTATCCAGATCTTTATGAATATGTGGCAGCGATACGCCACTCATACTGGATTCACTCCGAATTCAATTTCACNAGTGANATACAAGATTTTAAGACTAAATTGACTGATAAAGAGCGCAGTGCAATTAAAAACACCATGCTGGCAATTTCCCAAATTGAAGTGGCCGTTAAAAGCTTTTGGGGTGATATTTATCAAAAAATCCCTAAACCAGAGGTTGGTTCCGTAGGTGCAACTTTTGGAGAGAGTGAGGTGCGTCACGCAGACGCTTATTCGCATCTTCTTGAAATCCTTGGTTTAAACAAAGAATTTCAGACACTTAAAAAGAAGCCCGTAATTATGAGAAGGGTTCAATATTTAGAAACTGCTTTGGCGGCCTCTAAAAGTGAAGATGCAAAAGAATACTCTGAGTCTGTTTTGCTTTTCTCATTATTTATTGAGCACGTTTCATTGTTTTCTCAATTCTTGATTATTATGGCATTNAACAAGCACCGNAATATGCTTAAAGGTGTTTCAAATGTCGTTGAAGCAACATCAAAAGAAGAGCANATCCATGGTGACTTTGGAATTGATTTGATTAAAATTATCAAGTCTGAGAATCCAGACTGGTTTGATGAAGAATATGCTGAACGCATTCAAGATATGTGTCGCAAGGCCTTTAAGGCAGAAAGCGGAATCATTGATTGGATTTTTGAGAAAGGTGAATTGGACTTTTTACCTAAAAGCCAAATCAATGAATTTATAAAAGACCGATTCAATCGATCTTTAGAGAGTATAGGAGTAGCAAAAGTTTTTGAAACTGATGAAGAGGTATTGAAGGATACGGAGTGGTTTAATGATGAGATTATTGGCACAAAGCACGGTGATTTCTTTGTCAAGAGATCTATCAATTACAGTAAGAGAACGCAAAGTATAACCGCAGACGACCTTTTTTAATATGGAGAAAAAAATACAAAATACAGAGGATAAAGCGCAGAAAGGACAAAAAGACTTGGATGCCGAAATTTTATTAAAAGCTAGACGTGAAACCCTAGATGCGCAGAAAGAAAAAGAATCATTTTCATGGCTGACGGATCANAGTAGNAANTTCCTTGAGGCNGGNTATTTGGTCCCAGGTGTTTCTCCTGAGCAGCGGATTCGAGAAATCGCNGAACGTGCNGAAGATATNCTTGGTATTGAGGGCTATGCNAATAANTTNTANCATTACATGTCTGAAGGATTCTTTTCTTTAGCCTCACCGGTTTGGTCAAATTTCGGAAANGAGAGAGGGCTACCAATTAGCTGTTTTGGGTCAAATGTNTCCGATGATATGGGGAATATATTATATACCCAATCTGAGGTAGGGATGATGTCTAAGTTAGGAGGAGGTACCTCAGGGTTCTTTGGTAACATACGTCACCGTGGTGCTCCTGTTAAAAATAATGGNAAGGCTTCAGGTGCTGTTCACATCATGCAGCTNTTCGAGACNATGGTTGATGTTGTGAGCCAGGGTTCTGTGAGAAGAGGACGTTTTTCTCCTTACCTTCCAGTTGAGCACAATGATATTCATGAGTTTTTGGAGATCGGAACAGAAGGAAACCCCATTCAAGAATTAACTCATGGCGTGACTGTTTCAGATGCTTGGATGGAAGATATGATTGCAGGTGATGCTAAAAAAAGAGAGATCTGGGCGAAAGTAATTCAGCGACGTGGAGAGATCGGATATCCGTATATCTTTTTCAACGACAAAGCAAATCAAGGCGCTCCTGAAGTGTATAAGGAAAAGGACCTTAAAATTTTAGCAAGTAACCTGTGCACTGAAATCATGCTTCCTTCAAACGAAAACTGGTCGTTTGTGTGTGTGCTGTCATCGCTTAATGTTTTGCATTATGACAAGTGGAAGGATACAGATGCTGTTGAGACAATGGTGTACTTCCTTGATGCAGTCATAACCGAATTCTTGGATAAGTTGGATGTATATCGTGATTCAGCAGATCGAGAAGACAGGCAGACTTTCTTATTCATGGAGCGCGCATACAACTTCGCAAAAGAAAATAGAGCTCTAGGTCTTGGTGTACTCGGATGGCATTCTCTACTCCAATCGAAGAAACTTGCATTCAGTAGTCAAGGTTCATATGACCTGAATACAGAAATCTTTAAGTTAATCAAAGAAAAGTCTTACAAGGCTTCTGAAGAATTAGCAGACCGATTTGGAGAGCCTGAAGTGATGAAGGGTTATGGAAGACGCAATGCAACCTTAAATGCAATTGCACCGACAACATCTTCTGCATTTATTCTTGGGCAGGTTTCTCAGGGTATTGAACCAATTTGGTCGAATATTTATGTGAAGGATATCGCTAAGATTAAAACCACAATCAAGAATCCATTCTTATTGGATTTACTTGAAGAGAAAGGAAAGAATACCACAGATGTATGGCATTCAATACGAAATAGAGATGGTTCTGTTCAGCACTTGGACTTCCTAACAGATGAGGAGAAAGACGTTTTCAAAACCTACTCCGAGATCGACCAAATGGACATTGTTTACCAAGCTGGAAACCGACAAGAATATGTTGATCAGGGACAATCACTGAATATTATTGTGCATCCTGATATGCCAATTAAGGATATCAACAAACTGTATATTACGGCATGGAAAATGGGCTTAAAGTCTCTTTACTATCAGCATAGTATGAATGCTGCGCAGAAATTCAAACAGAAAAAAGAGTGCGTTTCCTGCGAAGCATAACTATAGATACTTTTTAAAAACATGAAATATGGCTGTCCCTCAGGATGGCCATTTTTTTACTAGAATGTTTTTAAATGAACCAAGGCCATTGGTTTAAGCTCTGCTGAGCCTAACAACCTGTTGTTTCACGAGAATAAACCATTCCGTAGGGTGACATTGAAATATGAATGGACTCATCTCCAGGGTTTTCGCCAGATGGGTCCGTAAGTATCCATGAAAAATAAAGCCCATCCGTTTCAAAGTATACTCCCTCGTTTTTATCGCTTCCGTATTTAGCCAATAACTGAAGTGCGATTAAATAAAAATGAGTTTTATGCGCAACCTGGGGGATCAAAAAAGATTCCTCACTTGATACTTTACCGCCAAAATAAGTTTTGCATATTACACCGTTGTCATATACACGCGTTGAGGCTTCCCCTGAAGAATAATCTCCCGGCCAAACGAGCCTACTATTATGAAGCAAATTTCCTGAATTAATAAGTTGCTCAATGTCGAGTGGTTTTGAGCTGTTGAGGTAATGTTCAATTACGTAACCAGTATCTTCTCCATATTTCACTTTGATGAAAGGGCTTTCGACTATAATAAGTGGATCTCGCAGTATCGTATCCTTGAAGCAAGTGCTTTGCTCTGAATAGGTATCTATTGCTTCTATGACAGTCACCATATCGCCTTCAGGAATTATTTTCATTGTTCGAGATGAAACAACAGGTGTTGACCGCATTTCAATTCCATTAAATTTCCAGCTGTATACCTTTTGACCTTCTTTATAATCATGATGAGTACAGCCCCAAGGTTCTTGGGCGTAAATTAAAAATGAGGTGAACAACATAGAGGTAGCAAGTAATCGTTTCATTTTATTTCTTTTAGAGTAAAATACAATAGTCGTACCAAGTTAAAGGAAAAATATGATTTACACCTTTGTTCTACAATACTGCATGGAGGTTCATTAAAAAATGGATATATAATTGAATTTATCTTTTGCTAATTTATTTAGAGCTATACCGAAGTTCATAGCATGATAAGATGATAAAACTCAACGTTCTTATTTTTTTCTTTTCACAATTCGTGCCCTTATACGGCTCAATGATACTGGAGTAATGCCTAATACATTTGCCAAATATTTATCTGGAACTCTATTGCTGAGTGTAGGGTTATTCTTGATGAAGTCCTCATATCTTTCCTCTGCATTCATCAATACAAATGTCTCTAGTCGCTGTAACATCTTCTTCATGGCATTCCTTGCAAAAAACTTTCTATTTCTTTCTAGCTTTGGATTACGCTCAATGATATTTTGAACTTTGTCGAAATCAATTGAAAAAGTTTTGGTGTCCTCAATGCATTCATAATAAAAACGGGATGGCTGATCGAATAAAATGATATCAATATTGGTAAGTATTTGATTCTCTGCGATCAGGCCAAAGGTAATCTCATCTCCTTTATCATTGATACAATATGCCCTTACAAGCCCGCTACGGATAAAGTAAACATCCTTTTTTAAGGCACCTTCCTCAATAATGACCTCTTTTTTTTTGAAGCTTTTAGACTTTGCTGATTTAATCAGTATCCCGGCATCCTCAATGCTAAGCTCCTTGCCAAATTTATAGATCTGTCGCAGTTTATCTATGTCTACCATTCTCCGATTTTATCGAGACTTAAAACGGTTATTTTCTCTCCAGTTTTTAATTGATATCCCTTGTTTATAAACTGTACAATAATTCGATTACGGCTTGCACCCATGCTACCATCTACGCTTTCATTGACCGATAGGAAATAGGTGTCGTTGGCAGTTTGCTTATCGATGGTATAGCTCACCTTGTCTTCTTGTCCACCCGGATAGGCAATGTTCGCAGTCATACAGCCTCTTAAACTATTTCTTTCAAGATATATGGAAGCTTGTGAATTGTCCCCGTTTAATTCTGTTTTAAGTTGAGCGATACAGCCATTGGGAATGGGTTTGTTATTTACAAAGAACTGACCATCAATAATGGTGTAATTGAGTTTGTATTTGGTAAAGGGTTCTTTTTCATATAGTTCTTTAAGTTTAGATTTAGAAATATCAAGGTATGGTTTGATGAGTTCGAATTCCTGCAGTACTGTAGAATCATTCTCTTTAAAACCGTCATTCCACAATAGATATTGAACCATCTGATTTTTAATCGATCCGAACTCGTCAGCAAAAAGGTTTGTCCTATCTTCGTATATATCCATGCGAATGAGGAAAGAGAATTGTTCGCCTGAACCAAGTTCATTATACCCTGGACATGCACAACACTCAACGCTCTGAAAGCTTGGAGCGTAACCTCGTTGAATGTCCCAAATATCTGTAATTAATCTTAGACCAATATCATCTTCACTGTCCTCTGTTTTTCGCGCAGCATCAATGAGCACAGAGTAGTCAACGCTTACATCAAACTCGGTGCATTCCGCTACACATCCAAAAATAAATCCAGGAATTTCTAAGTCATTTAAATATGAAATAGCATGATTCATGTTCGACTCATAAATTAAAAATGCATCCTCTTCTTGATTTTTCTTTTCATTAGACTCATCAGATTCATTGTCTTCATGACTTTGACTTAAATCAATCGCGTAGGAAAGGTCCGATGCCAAATCACTTTGTCGAAAGAATAAATCTTCAACGTCTTCAGGGGTTTTTGGATTTTCCAAAAGAGTGTAAAAATGTATAAGATTGGATTTTAGATTAGGATCTCCGTGATAAAAGAGGTCTATCCATTCCCAGGAATACTGGGCTGGGTTCTTCTGCTGCTGACTAAATGTTTGTAACGTAAACGAAAACAAAAGTATTGAAAAGAGAAAGTATCTCATCGTTTGTAATTTAAGATGATTCATATTACTGTAGTATCAACAGTTGTTCCAAAAGTAAACAATCAGGGGATCTTTCCCTATTACTTTATTTCTTCAGGAGGCTTAT
>NYTQ01000067.1 GCA_002683585.1 Cryomorphaceae bacterium | reverse complement strand
TTTTCGGCTTAATTTGTCTCAATACCCATCTCGTTTTTACCGCCGCAAAGGGCGCCATCTTTTTTCGAATGGGAATAATGAATTCATTTTCGTTGCGTTCAGCTAAACTAGAATAAATCAATTCATCTAGTATGGATACAAACGATTCAAGCTCTAGCTCAAGAATTTGATTGCCCTTTGGGAAGGGTTTTCGATACATCAATTCATAAAAGGTTTCGAACGTTCCTGAAGAACCTAAAAGCACCGGAATATCCATTTTTTCGAATAAGCCATTTGAATGCTCCTGTAAGAAGGACTCGATACGTTGAACATCCGCTTTTGAAAAAGGATCATTAACGGAAAAACCCTGATATAATCTAGAGACACCTATATTGAGAGAAACCTCACTACAAATACCTTGATTATTAGCCTCTATGAATTCTGTGCTCCCGCCACCAATATCCATAATCATGGTATGCTCATTGAAATCGTAACACAGCCCTACTCCTTTGTAGATGAGCTCGGCCTCTTTCATTCCAGAAACTACAGTTACCTCCCAAGCAAACCGTTCAAATACGGCAGTAATAAATGTGGATGCATTCTTCGCATCACGAACTGCTGAAGTAGCTATTANTGTTGGTTGCACCAAAGGNTAATTCAGAAGAATACCTTGAAAAGTTTCAAAGGCNTCGANNGCNCGCTGAATGGCATCAGCTGCAAGAANACCTTCATTGATACCTCCCATACCTAAAGAAACGGCAACCTTATGCGACTCAATAATATTGAGCCCACTCTTTGAGCGATTTGCTATTAAAAGATTAAAAGTATTNGTGCCAATATCAATAACCGCACTTACGTTCTGTTCCTCCATCTAAAAAGCGATTTTAATGATAGTCGGTGANCGAANGATAAAAGANTTGATTTGAAGACCTTTCCGGCAAACCAAAGTATTAAGAAGGTAGATAGTAGCAATATTAAAAAGCTCATCCATAACAAATACCCTTCACCAATCGCATAGCCCATNGAGAGCTTAACCATTACGGCCATTGNTGCTGTAAATGGAATATATTGACAAATAGAGGAAAATTCAGAAGATGGATTTAGAACCATGAAGTACCCTGAAAACAAAGAAAATAATAGCAGTAATACCAGAGGAAGAATTAAAACCTGACCATCNCCTTCAGAGCCCATTGCTGCCCCTATTAAACTGAAAAACGCACCATAAAAGACGTATGAAATCAAAAAGAACAAAAAGAAAAATGGCAATATCAAGGTCAAATTNATTCGATTGTAAAGTAAATGAATCACCTCATTATTGCGCACCCTTTGAAATTCATTTTGAAGCAATTCGTTGGCTCCTTCTGAGACTTGAACACCGGATAAGGATTGATTCAAGAAGAAATCAGAAAACAAAAACTCCTGAAACAGNTATAATCCGGACAAAATAAGCACCAAGGAAGCCACAAGCTGAAGTAAAGCAGCAGCNCCCACTCCAATAATTTTGCCCATCATAAGCTGCGGCGGAGAAACAATAGAAACCATGACCTCTACTACTCTATTTGCTTTTTCACGTGCAACGCCNCGAAGNATTGACATTCCATAGAATAAAGTGAATAAAATAATAATNGAACCAAAGAAATAGCCGACCCATCCNGCTTCACCTTCACTTGAATTTGTTGGATTCATTATGCTTCTGAAATCTAAATTCAATGGTTGCTTCAGTTGTCGGAAAGCATCCACAGTTANATCCGAAAACTCCTCAATGAGTACCTCCTCTATCCTTCGCTCGAAAGTAAAGCGAATTGAATTCTGGACACGATTTGACAGGTAGTCTCGATAAAAAATAAAAACCTTTTTGTTGTTTAATANTTTCTCATTAACNTCNAGTAAAGCATCAAAGTCTTGATATGGTTTNCCCTGCGAAAANTCNTCAATTTCTANGTAATCAGAAACAAAAGAATACTGCACATTCGGATCCTCTTTNGAAGAAATCACACCTTGTAAAATATCTCCAGGATCTGCAATTAAGACATGAACGTTTTTCTTACCTTCATCTGCGGCTTTGACCAAAAGGTAAATACAGGTCAATATAAAAATGGGGCCTAATATAAGTGAGAGTAAAAACGAACGATTCAAGACCCGTTGCTTGATTTCCTTCCAAGAAATTAATAAGATAGATTTCATTCGTTCTCCATTTTTTCAAGCAAACTCATAAAAATATCATCCATATTGGGCTGTTCCATGTGAACAGCTTCGATAGAAACTTGTCCTTGAAGNTTTTTAATCAAGTCATCTACCGATTTTTCGCCGCGCTTCAGTAGACGAGCCTCCGTGATTCCTTCTGGAAGCTCAAGCTGGTTGACCAGCTCAAAGTCTGTCCAAAGTGCATTTGCAAAGGCAATTCCAGTTCCCTTGTAACGAACTACAAAGTGATTGGAAACATAGCCCTTAAATAAATCNCTTATCGACGACGCCGAAACAACTTCTCCTTTATTTAGTAAGATNATATGTGAGCACATATCCTGGACCCTTTGCATATTGTGCGTACTCAAAAGAATCGTTTTACCTGCATCTCTAAATTCGAATAACAGCCTCTTAATCAGATCAATGTTAATAGGATCAAAACCGGTTAAAGGTTCATCCAGGATTAGAAATTCTGGATCATGCACGACAGCAACTGCGAATTGAACTTTTTGTGCCATTCCTTTCGATAATGATTCAATATTTTTGTTTCTCCACGATTTCATTTGGAGCTTTTCAATCCAATAATTCGCACTTGACGCAGCCTCATTATTGGATAGCCCNCGAAGCTTTGCAAAAAAAGTAAGTTGTTCTTGCACTGACAAGTCCGGATACAAGCCTCTTTCCTCAGGGAGGTAACCAATATTTTTAAGGTGATCCTTTTTAAGTAGCTGNCCATTAAACTTTAAGAANCCGTCATCGGGGAAATACATCAGGTTCATNAGTCTAATCAAGGTNGTTTTACCCGCACCATTTGGACCNAGAAGACCTGTAATCTTTCCTTTAGGAATATTCAAGGAAACAT
Source organism: Cryomorphaceae bacterium (assembly GCA_002683585.1). Next base: position 6,183 of record NYTQ01000067.1, on the reverse strand, counting down.
TATTTAATGCAGACTTACGTCGAAAAGACTTTGAAACATGCGAAATCTCAATCATACAAATGTAAATCTAAAAAAAGTTGAGGAGTCTACTCCTGTCAGACCCAATATTCTTTTAAGGACTTCCAGCGGTAAATTTTCTTGAAAATAAGCACTAATACAAGAAGAAAAGCAATAGAAAGGAGTAACATATTTAGCGAAAATTCAGGTGTCGAGTAATCAAGAAACAAAGCGTCTGTCTGAAAGACTTGCCAGTCATTTGAAACAATTAAAGCTGCAAACATATTATTTGCNGCATGAAAGCCAATAGAGAGCTCCAGACCATTATCGAAGACAGCCAAACACCCCAGAAATANACCAATGATCATATAGTAAGATAATACATGGTAGCCAATTGCTTCTATTTCNGGGTTTCCAATNTGCATGAGGCCAAAACAGCANCCTGAAATAAGCACGGCAAAGAGATTNGAACCAAATTTTTTCTTTAAACCCTGCATCAGATAGCCTCTAAACAATAATTCTTCTAANGTAGTTTGAAAAGGAATCATCACTAAGGAAATAATGAACAGTGGGATGAAGTCTTCCCATTGTAGATTCCAAATAATATCATTTGAAAAATAAATCTGAATACACGTGGTAATCAATAAAATAAGGAACACNAGAATAAAGCTCAAAAAGACCCTACGCCAATCAAATCGATCTCTTTTTGTAAAAACTGACAAAATAGGTCGGCGATGAATCCACTTTATTGCNGATAAAAAAACAATAAAATCAAGAAGAAAAGGGAACAATAACCAGAAAAANACACGATTACTGCCAAAAGCAGNAATATATTCCGAAACACCAATACCTTCAGANGAGACTGCATCTGAATTCAAAACATAATCAATGTGCAGNCCAAAACCTCCAAATAAATAAAAGAAAACAACTAACAATACGGTGGCTATAACCTGCACCATTGTTGAAGGATATTTTGAGCTCAGGTCTATAAACCGGGTCATGAGAACATATCCCTCATTTGTTTAAAAAATCCTTTGTCCTTGTCAACTGCTTTGGGCTTAAAGTTTTCAGATTTCTTTAAATTCTCAATCACATTTTTCTCTTCTTTGGATATTTTAGTTGGCGTCCAAACATTGATATGCGCAAATAAATCTCCTGAACCATAACCCTGAACATTAGGCAATCCCTTACCCCTCAAGCGAAGTACTTTTCCACTTTGGGTTCCTGCATCTATTTTAATCTTTACCTTACCAGAAAGNGTAGGTATTTCAATACTCTCNCCAAGGACAGCATCCATAAANCTTACAAATGCCTCGTAGTGTACATTGTCNCCNTCTCTTTTGAGCTCAGCATGTTCCACTTCCTCTATAACGACGATTAAATCACCAGGAACTCCNTTAAACGGGCCAGCATTTCCTTTCCCNCGAACGTTGAGNTGCATTCCCTCTTCAACNCCAGCTGGAATTTCTATTTCAATTACTTCTTCTTTCCTTACNAGNCCATTTTGGTCTGCTTCAGCAGGTTTCTTGTCAATCATCTTTCCTGCACCTTGACAAACATTACATGCAGATTGAGTTTGCATTGCACCGATAAAAGTCTGTGCCATACGGGTAATACGCCCTGTACCGTTNCATGTNGANCAAGATTTAAAACTTACACCATCGGCATTAACNAGCTTATTGACTTTGATTTTTTTCTGAACACCATTGGCAATGTCTTCCAATGTCATTTTCATTTTAACGCGAAGATTAGAACCCTTCACAACACGTTCTCCTCCTCTGCTTCTACTTCCGCCAAAACTTCCACCAAAAGCGCCACCAAAAATATCGCCGAATTGAGAGAATATATCATCCATGTTCATTCCACCGCCGCCAAATCCTTGACCCATACCGGCATGGCCATATTGGTCATAACGTGCCTTCTTGTCGCCATTACTAAGCACTTCATATGCTTCGGCCGCCTCTTTAAACTTCTCCTCTGCGCTAGCGTCATCGGGATTCTTNTCAGGATGGTACTTNAGCGCTAATTTTCTGTAGGCCTTTTTAATTTCTCCTTCGGACGCACCTTTTGACAATCCTAANACTTCATAATAATCTCTTTTCTGACTCATCTATGTTCCTTATTATTGACCTACAACAACTTTGGCAAATCGCAAAACTTTATCATTTAGAAAATACCCTTTCTCAACGTCATCAATGACTTTTCCTTTCATCTTCTTGTCCTCAGTGGGTAAATTTGCAATCGCTTCATGGAGTTCAGGGTCAAAAGCTTCTCCTTTGGCTTCCATAGCTTTCAAGCCTTTTGATTGCAACAATCCTTTGTATTTATTGTAGATTAGAGAAAAACCTTCTTTAATTCCTTCGATATCATCTGCATCTACATTATTGGCTATCGCTCTTTCAAAATCATCAATCACAGGAACAAGATCCTTCAGTAGATCTGAATTAGCATTTGTAATCAAATCCAATCGTTCCTTATTTGTTCTTTTTCGATAATTTTCGAATTCAGCGTACAGGCGCAAAAAACGGTTGTTTAATTCACTATATTTTTCTTCTGGAGTAGGTTCTTTTTTTACTTCAGTTTCCTCATTTGTGTTTTGCACATCTTGGCTTTCTTCAGCCACATTTTCAGCATTCTCCGCTTTTTTACTCTCTTTTTTCTTCTTAGTTGCCATATTGAAATAATTTCATCATTCCAATGACAAAGATACTGCCACAATTGTTTTTAAGACATGCTGTCATACTTTTTTTCAATTATGAGAAAAAGTGTCATATTTTAAATTACTTCAATACCTTAGCGTTGTCGTATTATTGAGTAGAATGTACCAAAAAGAATTTCAGAAAATCGTAGAACTAAGAAGGAGCAATAGAAGCTTTGACCCAAACTATGAGATANCGGAGGAGGTCATGGAGCGNTGTTTGAAAAACGCAATACTCTCACCGAACAGCAGCAATCTTCAACTATGGGAATTTCAATGGATTCANAGCCCTATGCTTTTACAAAAACTAATCCCGCTTTGTTTAAATCAATCAGCNGCAAAAACAGCGAAGCATATGGTCGTTTTTATTACCAGAAAAGACAAGTGGCGAGAACGGGCAAAATGGAATTATGAGCGNATAAAAGAAGGTATTAAAGGAGAACCAAAAAAGATACAAAAAAAAGGACTCGATTATTACAAAAAACTTATTCCTATTGTGTACATGGATGACGGAATAGGGTTATTTTCTCAGCTCCGAAGATTAGCAAGCTTTTTGCTTGGTATTCGAAAACCATTTTACCGCCTCGGAGGAAAGGCTGAGCAAAGAATTGTGGTCCATAAGTCTTGTGCATTGGCTGCACAAACTTTTATGTTNTCTGTGGCAGCAGAAGGNTTTCATTCCTGCCCGATGGAGGGGTTTGACAAAAAACGTGTCAAAAAACTGCTCNCNCTACCTAGAGGTGCTGAAATCAACATGATTGTTTCCGTAGGGAAAGGAACGGAAAAGGGAATCTGGGGNCCAAGATTCAGAGTTCCCTATAATGAGGTTGTCATTAAAAAATAAAGCTTACTCAGAATCTTTTTCTTTNGAATTCTCTTTAGGAGTCCCTTTAGATTTCTTTTTAATGACTGTTAAACCATCTTTCGCTTTATTTAGATCCATAGAGATTTTCTCGCCTTCCTTGAAGCTAGATTTAATAATCTCCTCGGCAAGCGGATCCTCGATATACTTTTGAATCGCTCTTTTCAACGGTCGTGCACCAAACTTCTCATCGTATCCTTGATCGACAATAAATTCTTTGGCTTTTTCAGTTAANGAAATATCATAACCCAGAGACAATATTCTNTCATATAGATTCGCTAACTCAATATCAATGATGCTNTGAATTTCTTTTCTACCTAGTGATTTAAACATAATCATATCNTCNATNCNNTTCAAAAANTCTGGAGANAATGCNTTNCNTAATGCATTTTGNATNACNGACTTNACATTNTCNTCTTTNGACTCNTGCTGTGCCTGNGTTCCNAAACCAACTCCAGTACCAAAGTCAGCAAGCTGACGCGCTCCGATATTAGATGTCATGATTAAAATGGTATTCTTGAAATCTATTTTACGCCCTAATCCATCCGTCATATGTCCATCATCCAATACCTGAAGTAACAAATTGAAAACATCTGGATGCGCCTTTTCGATTTCATCAAGCAAAATTATTGCGTATGGCTTTCTTCTTACCTTCTCGGTAAGCTGACCACCCTCTTCATAACCGACGTATCCCGGAGGAGCTCCAACTAACCTAGAAAGCGAGAATTTCTCCATGTACTCTGACATGTCAATTCTAATCAATGCTTCTTCGGTATCAAAAAGCTTTTTTGCCAAGATTTTTGCCAACTGGGTTTTACCTACTCCGGTTGGTCCTAAGAAAAAGAAGGAACCTATAGGTTTATTCGGGTCTTTGAGCCCTGCCCTATTTCTTTGGATTGCCTTAACAACTTTATTAACAGCCTCGTCTTGACCAATAACCAAGCTCTTGATTTCGTCAGACATCACCACTAGCTTTCCGGTTTCCGACTGTGATACCTTAGTCACTGGTATACCACACATCATCGAAACAACTTCCGCAACATGTTCTTCGGTAACTTCGATTTTATTATTCTTAGATTCCTCCTCCCATTTGAGTTTTGCGGATTCTAATTTTTCGAGAAGCTTCCTTTCGTCATCTCTGAGTTCAGCCGCTTTTTCGTATTGCTGAGAACGAATTACATTGGCTTTTTCTTCCTTTAATTCTTCTACTCTTGCTTCTATCTCCGTAATCTCTTTAGGTACATTAATATTGGTAATATGAACTCTTGAGCCCACCTCATCTAATGCATCTATTGCCTTGTCTGGTAAATGCCTATCTGTTATGTAACGCTCGGTTAGCTTCACACACGCCTTAATCGCATCCTCCGAATAGCTCACAGAATGATGGTCTTCATAGCGTTCTTTTATGTTCATTAGGATCTGAAACGTTTCTTCTGAATTCGTAGGTTCAATAATTACTTTTTGGAACCTTCTTTCAAGTGCGCCATCCTTTTCTATATGTTGTCTATACTCATCCAAGGTAGTAGCACCAATCGCTTGGAGCTCACCTCTAGCCAATGCCGGCTTGAACATATTTGAAGCATCTAATGAACCACTTGCACCACCTGCACCAATAATTGTATGAATTTCATCTATGAATAAGATCACATCAGGGTTTTTTTCAATCTCCTGCATTACCGCCTTCATGCGCTCTTCAAACTGACCTCTATACTTTGTTCCTGCAACTAACGAGGCCAAATCCAATGACATAATACGTTTGTTGAAAAGCACTCGAGAAACCTTTCTTTGAACTATTCTTAGTGCTAAACCTTCAGCTATAGCACTTTTACCAACACCAGGTTCACCAATCAGGATAGGATTGTTCTTTTTCCTACGTGATAAAATCTGACTCACTCTTTCTATTTCCTTTTCTCTTCCTACAATGGGATCGAGCTTACCTAGATCTGCCATTTTAGTTAGGTCTCTTCCAAAGTTATCCAGCACCGGAGTTTTGGATTTTGAATCTGTAGGCTTTTTCGATGATGGAGAAGAAAATGGCTCCTCATCCTCGCTGCTGCTTCCAGGAAATTCAGCCCTTGGTCCTTTTGACTCCTCTAGAATAACTTCATATTCATCCCTTGCATTCTCGTACATGATTCCGTATTTGTTTAATATTTTACAAGCCGCACAATCTTCATAACGAAGAATGGTCAATAAAATGTGTGCAGTCCCTATCAAAGAAGATTTAAACTGCTTTGCTTCTAGGTATGATTGTTTTATAATGTTTTCAGTTTGCTTTAGTAATGGTAGATTCGCGTTCTCAAGTTGAGTTACAGAAGATTTTTCGAGCAACACATCAACCTCCGTTTTTATAGCCTTTAAGTCAAGCTGAAACTCATTTATAATTCGCAAACCTGTTCCTTCATTTAACTTAATTAGTCCTAACAAAAGATGCTCTGCGCTTACAAATTCATTCTTTAATCGAAAAGCCTCCTGTCGGCTGTGCGATAATAAATCCTTTACCCTGGGTGAAAATTTAGCTTCCATTATTTATATTCAATTCTATGCGGTACAAATATAATATGAATAATTTGCCAAATACGCCTATTTATCCACAATTTATACCCAAATTTTGTTAGTAAAATAC
>NYTQ01000066.1 GCA_002683585.1 Cryomorphaceae bacterium | reverse complement strand
CGAGTTGGGTGGCGGGAAGGTCTTCCTCGTCTTCGTAAAAGAATCCCTTTTTTTCTATAGTATCAATCCCTTTTTTATTCATAAAGGGTTTGATTTTTTCAAGATTTTTTTGGATTAGAATGCGTTCAGATTCTTTTAGTGGAGCACCTCCGTCTCCTTCTACGCAGCAGGCACCTTTACATTTTGAAAGGTCACAAACGAATTCCTCTGAAAACACCTCAGTGGAGATTATTTTATCATTTATTTCTACTAACATAAATATAAATGTAAGGCTTATTCCTTTTTTATTAAGGGAAATGTTTTATCTTTGGGATCACAAATATGAGGTTTATACAAAGAGGGGACGAAAGTCCCCTCTTTTTTTAAGCAAGATTGACATGATTTCAAAAGAGCGAATAGAGGCCTTAATAGATGAACGGATTCAAGAATTAGATAAGAATCTATATGTGGTAGAGATGACCATATCATCAAATAATGTCATTCGTGTGGAGTTAGATCGAATTGATGGATATGTTGCTGTTGAAGATTGTATGTCGGTCTCACGAAACATAGAGCACAACATTGATCGGGAGCAAGATGATTTTGAATTACACGTGTCATCCGCTGGTTTAGACAAGCCATTTCGCCACGAGAATCAATATTTAAAAAATATTGGTAAAAGGGTGAAGGTAAAGCTAAAAGATACTTCGAAAATAGAGGGAGAGTTGATCTATTTTGATTCGGAAGAAATGCAACTCAAAGACCGAGTAAAGAAAAAAATAGAAGGTCGAAAGAAGAAAGAGTGGGTAGAGGAGATTTATAAAATTAAGATGAAAGAAATAAAAGATACAAAAATTGTTATATCATTTAAATAATAGAATATGAATAGTATTGAATTGGTAGATTCGTTTTCAGAATTTAAGGAGCTAAAAAACATTGACAAGCAGACGATGCAGCATGTCCTCGAAGATGTTTTTCGAGCGATGTTTAAGCGAAAGTTCAACACCGATGAGCACATCGATATCATTGTGAATATTGATAAAGGAGATGTTCAGATATTTTTGAATAAAGAAATTGTAGATGATGGTGAGGTTGAAGATCCAAATACAGAAATTGCTTATTCTGATGCGATTAAAATTGAGCCAGATTTTGAAATAGGTGAGGAGGTAACAGAAGAATTTCGATTTGCAGATTTTGGAAGACGAAATGTACTTTCATTAAGACAAAACCTTATCTCTCGTATTTTAGAATTAGAGAAAGACCATATTTATAAGAAGTACAAGGAGCGTGTTGGTGAAATTATGACAGGTGAAGTTTACCAAGTATGGAAAAAAGAGATTCTTGTTATGGATGACGATGGTAATGAGCTGATTCTGCCAAAATCTGAACAAATCCCATCTGATTTCTTCAAAAAAGGAGAATCTGTAAGAGCTGTTGTTTCTAAAGTGGATATGCGTAATAGTACCCCAGTAATTATCCTTTCTAGAACAGCACCTGAGTTTTTAGAGCGCTTATTTGAGCTGGAAGTTCCTGAAGTATTTGATGGATTGATCACAATTAAGAACATTGTGAGAGAACCAGGTGAAAGAGCTAAGGTAGCTGTCGAGTCTTATGATGACAGAATTGATCCAGTAGGAGCATGTGTTGGAATGAAAGGTTCTAGAATCCATGGGATTGTCCGTGAGCTTCGAAATGAAAATATTGATGTAATTAACTTTACAACCAATAACCAACTTTTGATTCAAAGGGCGCTATCTCCAGCAAAGATCACTTCTATTGAAATCGTTGAAGAGGAGGGGCGTGTAAAAGTATTCCTTAAGCCAGACCAGGTTTCTTTAGCCATTGGTAGAGGAGGTAACAATATTAAATTGGCCGGTCGATTGTGCGGTTATGAAATTGATGTTTACAGAGATGGGGAAGTAGATATTGAAGATGTTGATTTAGAAGAATTTGCTGATGAAATTGATAGCTGGATCATTGATGAGTTGAAGGCGATTGGATGTGACACAGCGAAGTCTGTTTTGGAGATAAGTGTTGAAGATATGGTACAAAGAACAGATCTAGAAAAAGAGACCATTGAGGAAGTATTTCGTATATTGAATGCGGAATTTGAATAAATTTGGAAATCGATTGTAAATCGAAAATAAATTATGGCAGGAAGACCGATTAGATTAGGTAAGGCAGCGGGAGAGCTCAATGTGGGTTTGCCAACTATTGTAGAATTTCTTAGTTCTAAGGGAATTACTATTGACACAAACCCGAATACCAAGCTCGATAAGGAGCACTACGAAATGTTGTGTGATGAATTTGCGGCTGACCAAGACCTTAAAGAAAAATCTAAGGGTGTTCTCACAAATCGTGAAAAAAGAGAATCTCTGTCTATCGAAGACACTAAAAAAGAGGAAGCTCCAGTTGTCAAAGAGGAGCCACAGCTTAATGTCGAGGAAATCAAACGAAAGGTTGCTGAGGATGAGGCTCCAGCTCCNGCTAAGCCAGATGCTGGACTCAAGGTTGTCGGAAATATTGATTTAAATGCATTAAAGCCTAAAAAAAAGGCTGAAGAAAAAACCAATNAAACTCCNTCCGATGNGCCTACTGANANGCCAAAGAAAGAAACACCAAAAGCTGAAGAAGCNAATGCGGAGCCNGAAAAGATTGAAAAAGTAAAGGCAGAAGAGGAAGCACCTGCGAAAAAAGATGAGATTGAGACCATCAAAATAGAACGAAAAAAAATCACTGGCCCTACTGTTTTGGGTAAAATTGAGTTACCGGTAGAAAAGCAAAAAAGCTCTGGTAATTCGAAGGCTGATAATGCCAATAAAAGAAAGAGAAAGAGGATTAAGAAAGTAGAAACCACTGCGCCTGGAGCAAAAGGGGGGAATTCTAAATTCCAATCCAACAAACCTCAAAAAGCTGAAATATCTGAAAAGGATATTCAGAAGGAAATTAAAGATACCCTTGCTAGACTTTCAAATAAAGGTGGTAAGTCAAAAGCATCAAAGAATAGACGACAAAAGAGAGAAAGTGTTGCGCAGCGCCGTCAAGAAGAAATGGAGGCAGCTGAACTTCAAGAGAAAATCTTAAAGCTTACTGAGTTCGTGACAGTGTCTGAACTTGCTGTAATGATGAGCATTCAGCCTACTCAGGTTATTTCAGTTTGTATGTCATTAGGTATTTTTGCATCAATCAATCAGAGGTTGGATGCCGAAACGATTCAAATCGTTGCGGATGAATTTGGTTATGAAACACAATTTGTAAGTGCTGAGGTTCAAGAATCAATTCCTACGGTCGAAGACAGCGAGGAAGACCTTATAGATAGGCCTCCGATTATCACCGTTATGGGTCATGTTGATCATGGTAAGACGTCTTTATTGGACAGGATTCGTGATGCGAATGTTACAGAAGGTGAAGCAGGAGGAATCACACAGCATATTGGCGCATATTCTTTAGTGCTAAAGGATGGCCGTAAAATGACCTTTTTAGATACACCCGGTCATGAGGCCTTTACAGCGATGCGTGCAAGGGGAGCTCAGGTGACTGATGTTGCGATTATTATTGTTGCCGCTGATGACGATGTTATGCCTCAAACGAAAGAAGCAATTTCTCACGCTCAGGCTGCTGGTGTTCCAATGATCTTTGCAATAAATAAAATTGATAAGCCTGGTGCAAGTCCTGATAAAATTCGAGAACAGCTTTCAGCTATGAATATTTTGGTTGAGGATTGGGGAGGAACGTATCAGTGTCAAGAAATTTCTGCCAAGCAGAATTTAAATATTGAAGAGCTTCTTGAAAAAGTATTATTAGAGGCGGAAATGCTTAACCTTAAAGCCAATCCTGAAAAACCGGCATTGGGAACTGTGATTGAAGCTTCTTTGGATAAGGGTAAGGGTTACATTACAAATATGCTTGTTCAAGCGGGTACTTTAAAGATTGGCGATGTTCTATTGGTCGGAAGACACCATGGTAGGGTTCGTGCAATGCATGATGAAAAAGGTATTGCAATGAAGGAAGCAGGTCCATCTCAAGCCATATCTGTTTTAGGAATAAATGGAGCGCCAAGTGCGGGTGACAATTTTAATGTCATGCTGGACGAAAAAGAAGCAAAATCTATTGCCACGAAGAGAGAACAGCTATACCGTGAACAGGGCCTTCGAACAACGAAGCATATCACTTTAGATGAAATTGGAAGACGATTAGCAATTGGTGACTTCAAAGAGTTGAACCTTATTATCAAAGGAGATGTTGATGGTTCTATCGAGGCACTTTCGGATGCCTTATTGAATTTATCTACTCAAGAAATCCAAGTAAACATTATACACAAAGGAGTAGGTGCGATATCTGAGGCAGACGTTAATTTGGCTTCAGCTTCTGATGCGATCATACTTGGTTTCCAAGTGAGACCTACGATGGGGGCAAGAAAACTTGCTGAAAATGAGCAAATAGATATTAGACTTTATTCTATTATTTATAAAGCAATTGAAGAAATTAAGGCAGCCATGGAAGGAATGCTTTCTCCTGATATTGAGGAGAAAATCGTTGGTTCAGCAGAGATTAGGGAGACCTTTGATATCACGAAAGTCGGTACTATCGCAGGTTGTTTTGTACTCGAAGGAATTATAAAACGAAACTCCATGATTCGAATTATTCGTGATGGAATAGTTGTTCACTCTGGAGAGCTTGGTTCCTTGAAACGTTTCAAAGATGATGTTAAAGAAGTCAAGAACAATTACGAATGTGGTTTGAATATTGATAAATACAATGATATTGAGGTTGGCGATATCGTTGAGGCTTATGAGGAAGTTGAGGTAGCTAGAAAGCTTTAAGTTGAGACTTTTTTAAGGGTATGAGGCTTCGTTTTATTCACTACATTTGTTTGTAATTAAAAGTTAAGTATATGTTTTATTTAGGTGCTGTAGGTGGTCCACAAATTTTAATTATCGTTTTGGTAATCGTTGTATTATTTTTCGGTGGTAAAAAAATCCCTGAATTAATGAAAGGACTCGGTAAAGGAGTCAACGAATTCAAAAACGCGTCAAAAGGAGATCAAGCTTCAAGTGACTCAGAATCAGAAGACGAAAAAGAGTCAAAGTAAGTTTTCATGTTTAGGACGATTGCGGATATAAAACAGGCCATTCAATCTGGTACTTCAGCAGCGTCGATTGTTGAAGAAAGCCTTTCTAGAATAACCGAATGTAGTGATCTCAATGCATTTGTTGAGGTTTTTTCAGATTCTGCCCGTGAGGCCGCTCTTNAAATCGATGATAAGATNAAAAANGGAACAGCAGGTAAGCTTGCAGGAGTTATACTAGGCATTAAAGACAATATATGTTATCAAGGGCATAAGGTTTCTGCCGCTTCTAAAATCTTAGATAATTTCGAATCCTTGTTTACAGCGACTGTTTTACAAAAGCTTATAAACGAAGATGCAATTGTTATTGGTAGGCTGAATTGTGATGAATTTGCAATGGGTAGTGCAAGTGAAACTTCATTTTACGGTCCAGTAAAAAATAATATAAACCCTAAATTTGTTCCAGGTGGTTCTTCCGGTGGTTCTGCAGTTGCAGTATCAGCGGGGATGTGTACGGTATCATTGGGAAGTGATACAGGAGGATCTGTGCGCCAGCCTGCATCTTGGACCAATACCTTTGGATTAAAACCTTCCTATGGAAGATTGAGCCGCTATGGCTTAATCGCCTATGGTTCCTCGTTTGATCAAATAGGGATTTTTGCAAATGATTTAAGTGATATAAAGTTAATTTTTGACTTGACCCAAGGGAAAGATTCAATGGACTCGACGTCCATAGCAGAACACCCCTTAACGTATGATGAAAATAGACCCTTACGCATCGGATTCCTTACTGAATATATGAATCATGAAGGTCTCGACCCAGAAATAAAAAAGAAAGTAAATCTTTTAAAGGATTCTTTACAACAGGAGAATATAGACGTTCGTGATTTTAGCTTTCCTTATCTAGATCATTTAGTACCGACCTACTACGTTTTATCTACAGCTGAGGCATCTTCTAATTTATCTCGTTTCGATGGGGTTCATTATGGCTACCGAAGTGAAGCTTCAAAGGGTGTGGAAGAGACGTATAAAAACTCTCTTTCAGAAGGCTTTGGTGAGGAGGTAAAAAGAAGAATAATGACCGGTACTTTTGTGCTATCTCACGGCTATTATGATGCCTATTACACCAAGGCACAAAAAGTTCGACGTTTGGCAAAGCAAGCAACCAATGCTATTTTCGAAGAGGTAGATGTTTTGGTAATGCCGACAACAGCGTCTACCGCCTTTGAGCTAGGCTCTATTTCAGATCCGCTTCAATTATATCTCCAAGATATATTTACAGTGCATGCAAATATTACAGGACACCCTGCAATAAGTATTCCTTTTGGTGAACATACTAACGGCATGCCTTTTGGACTGCAGCTCATGTCAGCTTGTAACGAAGAAGAAAAACTTATTTATTATTCAGAGGCAATCAAGAAATATTTTACGTAATGAACATAAGGGTATTCATCTATTTTTTAGCGATCGCTTTTTCGGGCTTTTCTCAGCCAACTAACCCTCCTAAAATAGGAGATTCTTTGCACAAGGACCCATTTTTGAATACTGTTGAACAGAGCTTAAATGCGTTTTATTTGGAATATGAGGCTTTAGAAAATATCGACTCTATAAGGCAAGTACTTGAATACCTTCCGACAGATCTTCCAGTTTACTCAGATGAGGTTTATTGCGAAAGATTGGACGAAATGAATGAAATAAGTCCATTTCATTTGGATTGCAATCAAAGTACTTTGAGTACAATCAAGTATTTCCTTCAAAAAAGACGTGGTTTTATTAAAGTCGTACTGGGGCGCTCTCCATTGTTTTTCGATATGTTTGCCTCTAAGCTATCTGCTTACGGATTACCTATTGAGCTTAAATATCTTTCGGTTATTGAAAGTGGTTTGAGGCCTAATGTTAAATCTCGCGTCGGTGCCCTCGGGTTATGGCAGTTCATGTACCGCACGGGCCTCTATTTTGGGCTCAAAGAAAATTCTTATGTAGATGAGAGAATGGATCCAGAAAAAGCGACGGATGCTGCATGCAGATATTTGAAAAAATTATATGGCATTTATGGCGATTGGAATTTAGCACTCGCGGCATATAATGCTGGTCCAGGAAATGTCAATAAAGCAATAAGGAGATCAGGTAATAAAAAAACATATTGGGAGGTCAGGCCGTATCTTCCCCAAGAAACTAGAGGTTATGTGCCAAACTTTATTGCTGCAGCTTATTTAATGACCTATCATAAGGAGCATAATATTTTTCCTGTAAAATTTAATTTACATAATATTGAAACAGATACTTTGTGCTTTAAGTCTTCCATTCACATGGGAACAATTTCAAAGGTGATTGATTGGCCTTTAGAAGAAATAAAGGAGTTTAACCCGATCTATAAAACAACATACATTCCTAAGGCAGAACCTCCTTATTGTCTCACTGGTCCGTACAAGAAAATTAGCTTGATAGCAGGTTTAGAGGATTCATTAATGGCCCTAGAGCATTCCATATTTGGAACAGATGAAGTTCAAGTAAAACAGATTTTTGTACAAGATTCCGTGTCGGGAGATACCATTCAAAAAATATTAAATATCTACTACCACAAGGTTCAATCAGGAGATGTCTTGAAGTCAGTAGCTGCCTATTATGGCGTGAGCTCTGATGCAATCATGAATTGGAACGGGTTAAAAACTTCTAACATATACATTGGTCAACACTTGCGTATAGAAACCGAGAAAAAAATAACTGCACCAAAGCCGAAACCAAAACCGGCAGTAAGTCCAACATCACGTAAGTATTACACTGTAAGGAGCGGAGATACTTTTGGTCATATTGCTGAAAAGCACAGNATGTCTCAGTCAAGGCTAAAGCGATTGAACCCTCGGGTCAATATCAACCGGATATCAATAGGACAAAAAATAAGAATCCGATAATATGAAAGCCTTTAGTATTGTTTGCTGTTTGCTCATTTTAGCTGGTCTGTCCAGTTGTGATGAAAAAAACCTAGCAGGGCTAAATGTTACGGGTAAGGTCGGAGAAATTTTGGTGGTTTGCGATGATGCGATTTGGCAGGCGCCATTAACCAATGAGCTGGATACGGCATTGACCCAGTTTATTATGCCTTATTGGCCAGATGTACCAACTTTTGAATTAGTACATAGAAATTCAAAAACTTTTGAGGGAGCAATTAAGAGACATCGCAATATTCTTTTTTTGACCATAGATAAAGGTTATACAGCGTCAGAGCCATCGATCGTTTCTAGAAAAGATGTATGGGCAAACCGTCAGCTAGTGATTGAAATAACTGCAAAAAACATTGAGGANCTTTATGCTACNTGTAGAGATGGATTACAAGAGGTGCATGATTCTTTTGATACTGCAGAGTGGAATCGTATCCGAAAGTATTTTAGGGAAAAACAGAGCCCCTATGTAAATGATAAAATTGCAGATGGTTTTGGTATTCATATTGAGCTTCCCGATGGTGCAAATGTTGTTGCTTCTCAACCTAATTTTTATCGAATTCAGCTTCCTAATGCTTCAAGGCCTATCGAATTTATTGGTACCGGNCAGCAAGATGTTGGCGCGATTTATTCTGGAGTAATGGTCTACCAATACCCGTTCAATGATTCTTCACAGCTAAGCCATAAAAATCTACTTCAGGCGAGAGATACGATGCTTAAATACAATGTTCCTCATGAAACCTCGCGCTTGTACATGGGAACGCAATACACAGATTTAGTTTATCCAGAGTCTTCNAAGAGTTCTAATTATAATGGAAGTATTTCAGGTATCGAAATGCGTGGCATGTTTGTTTTTAAAGGGAAAGCAATTCATACGACAGGTGGAGCTTTTTGGTCCTTTCACTTTGTGCACCCTAAAACAAATAAGCTAATTTGTATTTCTGGGTANGTTGACGCGCCTTCTACTACTAGCTGGACACATTCTTTGAGAGAGATAGAGGCGATCTGGAAAAGCGTTACTATTAAATAATATAACATCTTTTCTTTCCATTTATTCAGTTCCTACTTTTATTCAGTTCTTGAAGTTTTCTGTATTTCATTTGCTTNGCAAAAGCAGAATTTTTACAAACAATAAATCCATAGTAACCATCAAGGAAACCTAATTTCAGGATATAATCCCTAAAAAATTTAAATGCAGATTTATAGATGATTTTGAAACTTGAGCTTCTTTCGCCTTTNTCAAATGCCGCTTTGGCACTAATGTCGGTGAAAAAATCAATTTGTTTTAAATGTTGGTCTATGGTATAAAATGAGTAATGAAGAATATCATGGTTAAGATGAGTAATGCGTGTTCCCTTTTGCATNATTACTTTATCATGAGGGTTTGTTCCGCCCCAATCACCAAGCCGTGTATCCCATAGACGAAGCTTTTTGTCGGGATACCATCCACAATGTTTGATCCATTGGCCACAATAATTCGTAAGTCGATTCATCGTATAGCCATCCGCTGTCCAGTTCTTTTTTACTGAGTTCACATTTGACTTAAGCTTCTCGTCAAGTGCCTCGTCCGCGTCTAATGATAAGACATGCGGATATTTAGCCTGCTTTAAAGCCCAGTTTTTTTGTTGTATATGTCCTTCGAATTTATGCTGTATGAACCGCACATTGAATTGTAAACAAATTTCTTCNGTTTTATCCGTTGAAAAAGAGTCGACTACAACAATATCATCTGCAATGTTCTCGATAGAAGCCAAACACCGTGCGATATTTTTTTCTTCATTGAACGTAATGATGACTACAGAAAGGTTTGGCATTATCGAAATCTTTGATTGAACTTCNGGTTAAAAGTAGTAATTAAATTCTCTTTTAAACCCTCATGATTTGCCTCAGATTTAATCTTTTTACTCTAAAGATGACTAACTTTATATGCAGAAACTCAAAGTATTATTCCTTATATAAATCGAACATAATTAGTCATAAATGAGAAAGGTAATGGAATACGCAATTCGTTCTCACATTCATTTGGCGATTTTTAGTTTTGTATACATCCTTGGACTTTACAATGGAAGTGAATATTCACCTTATTATGCATTGATGTTTGCATTTGGTATTTTGAGTATGTATAACTTTCATCGTTTGTGGAAGCTGNGGAGCGGAGATTTACCTGTTGTTATTCTGAATTGGTTAGGAGCTAATAAATCTTCTGTTATATTTCTTTCCATCATTTCGCTCATTTTAGCTGGCTTTNTATATGCGCGTTATTTTGCACAGAATTATCTGATTCATTTATTATGCGCTATCTGTGTAATTATTTGTATCCTGTATGTNTACAGAATTCGTAAGTATAGTCTTCGAGAAATCCCGTATCTAAANATTTTCTTAGTATTTGGTATCTGGTACTTTTTAATTCATATCATGCCTTATTTACTANTNAACAGCTTTGTTTCTCCCGTTGCGGGCTNCATACTTCTNTTCGCTATACTTATTCCTTCAGACATGAAGGATATCGATTATGACCCAGNAGAAATGAAAACAATTCCTCAGCTCATTGGGANGAATAACTCTTTAAAGTTGATGCGTTTCCTTTCTATACTTGGTATTTGTTATGTAGTGATTATCCAAAAAAACGCTTCATTACCTTGGATAATAAGCTTTATCTACATGTTTTTACTCACCTTTTTTCATTCTCGGATAAACAAAGATTACTATTTCGTTTGGGTAGATGCTTGCTTTTTAATCGTTGGAGGNGCATTATTATTATCTTGAAACTTAAGAAACAAAAAGCCCGGAAAACTCCGGGCTATCTGTGTTAAAAAACATTGAATTATGAAAAAGTAAGTGTTAAAAATTAAAAAACTTAGAAAGTATATTTCCGTATTTTATTTACNTCNNTGCAAGATTTATGCCAAAAAACGACTAGCCATTNTTTTTGAAGAAACAATCTTTAGTTCATGGTTTTATATCATGAATCACAATAACTATCTTTACATTCTTAAAAATAGATATGGAGTACAACTTTAGGGAAATAGAGTCGAAATGGATTTCATTTTGGAAGACAAACAAGAGCTATAAAGTTTCTGAGGATTCAACTAAAGAAAAGTACTATGTTTTGGATATGTTCCCATATCCATCTGGAGCGGGACTTCATGTTGGTCACCCCTTAGGATATATTGCCTCTGATGTCCTTGCTAGATATAAAAAACTGCAAGGATTTAATGTGCTTCATCCAATGGGTTATGATTCTTTTGGCCTTCCTGCTGAGCAATATGCGATTCAAACAGGGCAGCATCCNGCAATCACCACAGAAGAGAATATCAAACGCTATAGAAGTCAGCTTGACCAATTAGGGTTTTGTTATGATTGGGATAGGGAGGTACGTACATCTTCTCCAGAATATTATAAGTGGACGCAATGGATTTTTAAGCAACTATTTGATTGTTATTATAATGAAAAATCTAACAAAGCTGAGCGTATTTCACTTTTAATAGGGCAGTTTGAAGCCAGNGGAAATGCNGGTATTCAAGCGACTCATGATTGTGAAATCGAATTTAGTTCCGCTGAATGGAAATCTTTTGATTCGCCTAAAAAAGAGGCTGTTTTGCAGCATTATAGATTGGCTTATTTGGCTGATAGCTGGGTAAATTGGTGTCCTGAACTTGGAACTGTTCTTGCCAATGATGAGGTCATCAATGGTAAGTCTGAGCGAGGTGGATACCCTGTGGTTCAGAAAAAAATGCGCCAATGGTCGATGCGTATTAAAGCATATGCTGAAAGATTACTTCAGGGATTAACACAAATAGATTGGACAGATTCCTTAAAAGAACAGCAGAGAAATTGGATTGGAAAATCTGTGGGATGCTCTGTAATATTTGACATTGAGGGCTATGATAGCNCTGTGGAGGTTTTCACAACCAGACCCGATACCATATTTGGTGTTTCCTTTATGGTTTTAGCNCCAGAACATCCTTATGTTGAACNTATTACGTCGGAATCAAATAAAGAGTNTGTTCTGAAATATCAGCAGGCAGCAGCTAAGAAGTCTGAGCGTGATCGGCAAAGTGATGTGAAGACCATTTCGGGAGAAAATACCGGTGCATTTGCCATTCATCCATTGAGCGGAGAGAAAATTCAAATATGGATAGCTGACTACGTGCTTGCTTCATATGGAACGGGTGCNGTCATGGCTGTGCCNTGNGGAGACCANAGGGATTATGATTTCGCACGTCATTTTGATATACCCATTAAAAATATATTTGAAGATGTTGATCTTTCTGAGGCCGCACATACTGATAAAACAGGAATACTCAAAGATTCTTCTTTTTTAGATGGCTGTTCTGTACCCGAGGGTATCAAAAAATCCATTGAGATCCTAGAGCTAAAGGGTTTTGGAAAAGGGAAAACAAATTATAGACTTAGAGATGCTGTATTTTCTCGCCAAAGATATTGGGGTGAACCTTTTCCTATTTACTATGAGGATGAGCTCCCTTATGNTGTTGAAGATCAAAATTTACCNATTGAACTTCCGNAAGTCGATAGCTATTTGCCNACACAAGAGGGAGAGCCACCNTTGGCNAGGGCGGCAAAAGCTTCNTGGAATTATTTTGCGGGAGATAGAATGGAATTTAATACGATGCCAGGTTGGGCAGGTAGCTCCTGGTACTTTTTGAGGTATATGGATCCTAGGAATGAAAATGAATTTGTTTCTAAAGAAAAATCCCAGTACTGGAAACAAGTTGATTTATATATTGGTGGTGCGGAGCACGCCACTGGTCATTTACTTTATTCAAGATTTTGGACCAAGTTTCTTTTTGACCAGGGATATATATCTTTTGATGAACCTTTTCAAAAGCTCATTAACCAGGGGATGATTTTAGGGAAAAGTAGTTTTGTTTATCGCATTTCAGACAGTAATGTTTTCGTTTCTAAAGGGAAGCTTGAGGGTCAAGATACCCAAGCGATACATGTGGACATCTCATTGGTTGAAAACAATAAACTCAACATTGAAGGCTTTAAAAAATGGCGTAAGGAATATGCTGATGCATCTTTTATTCTTGAAGAAAATGGGGATTATATCTGTGGCGATGAGGTCGAGAAGATGTCAAAGTCTAAGTTTAATGTTCAAACGCCAGATGAGCTTATTCAAAATTATGGTGCCGATACACTGAGGCTTTATGAAATGTTTCTGGGTCCGATAGAGCAGAGCAAACCATGGGATACAAAAGGAATTTCAGGGGTTCATAATTTTTTGCGTAAATGTTGGAGGCTCTATTGTAACCCCGAGGGTGAATCTATATTGCAAGAAGGCAATGAAGCTTCTAAAGCAACGCTAAAAACATTACATAAAACAATCAAAAAGATAACCGATGATTTAGACAGATATTCTCTGAATACTTGTGTATCTACATTTATGATCGCTGTAAATGAATTTACAGAGCAAAAGTGTAAAAATCTTGAGGTATTAGAACAATTTCTTATCCTTCTTGCTCCTTATGCACCTCATTTTTGTGAGGAGCTATGGATGAAGATTGGAAAAGAACAAGGGAGCTTGTTTGCAGCTAATTTCCCAGTCTTTAATCCAGATCACCTAGTGGAAGATTCTTTTGATTATCCTATCTCGTTTAATGGGAAAATGCGTTTTAAAGCCAACCTTTCATTGTCTTTGGACAGAACAGAGGTTCAAGAAGAGGTTGAAAATATGGAACTTACAAAGAAATGGTTGGAGGGGAAAACACCAAAGAAAGTTATCGTTGTTCCTGGTAAAATTGTGAATATTGTGGTGTGATGTGACACCGTGTTCCAAAATTGAAGCGAATGAAGAAGTTATTTCTCTAAATGCTTAATTAGGTCTGGTATATTTTGCGCCTCAATAATATACTTTTCTAGGTCCTTACTGTTGGATTTAATTTGAGCGCCACCCGCGAAAACTTTTAGGNTTGGAAGGTCTTTTTTCAGTTGTTTAAAATAGTTAACCACAAACTTTTTATCAACGGAGGTTAACCAAGAAGATAGAATAGCGTTTGGCTTAAGCTTGTCCACACTTTCCAAAAGTGCCGGATAGGGAAGGCTTTGTCCAAGGTAGAAGGTGTGCACCCCTTTTTCTCGCAAAAGNAATTGGTAAAACAAAAGACTTATTTCATGCCACTCATGCTCTGGTAGATACATCAAGACAGTACTACTATCTGCCTTCGGAATAGGTTGTTTGTCTATTTCTGAAATTATTTTCTGCCTAATCAGATTTGACATGAAATGCTCCTGTGAAGGGTTTATTGAACCAATCAACCACATAATTCCAACACGATCTAAAAAAGGTATTAGATGCTCTACAAAAGTTTTTTCTAGACCATATCTTTCAATAAGCGTATTCATGGTCCCTTTGAACAGCTCTTCATCAAGGGAGACAAGCGCAAGGATTAATTTATCCATACTATACTCAGGCTCCTTGTTAACTTTGATGTCCCAAAGCANCTTATTCATATCATNTTGCTCAAGTTTGGCAATCTTAGATATTTTAATACCATTTCTATTCAACATACTTACGGTCAATAAGTGCGTCAATTCATCATCAGAATATGTTCTTATTTTGGTGTCTGTTCTATCAGGTGACAAAATACTATATCTCTTTTCCCAAATACGAATTGTATGAGACTTAATACCNGTAAGGTTTTCAAGATCTTTTATTTTATATTCTGCCATTTTCCATGTCTATACACATGTGAAACAACTAACCGTATTAAATGTTCGCTTCAAGGTAATATATCTTAGATTTGTGGAATGGATATAAAAAGTGCNTCTTTCTTAGTGTCAAACACAACATTTAAAAAGTGTCCAACGGATGGTAGGCCAGAATTTGCCTTCATTGGAAGATCAAATGTTGGAAAGTCTTCCTTAATTAACATGATTACTGGGAAAAAGAAATTAGCAAAAACATCTTCAACTCCTGGGAAAACACAATTAATAAATCATTTTGAAATCAATGAGGATTGGTATTTAGTTGATTTGCCCGGNTATGGATTCGCAAAGGCATCAAAAAAAAGCAGACAAAGCTGGGAGGTTTTCATTACNGAATACCTNTTGCATAGAGAAAGTCTGATGACTACGTTTGTCTTGATTGATGCGCGTCTCCCTCTTCAAAAAATAGATCTTGAATTTATGAATTGGTGCGGTGGTAAGGGAATTCCGTTTTCTCTAGTTTTCACTAAAACCGACAAACTTTCGAGCTCTGCTCTGCAAAAAAACTTGACCGGTTATAAAAAAGAAATTCTTAAGTTTTGGGATGAGCTCCCTCCAGTTTTTGTTACCTCTTCGCAATCCAAATTTGGTCGTGAGCCCTTGCTCAATTATATAGATGAAATCCTAACTGCATTTAAGGCTTCCTAACTTGACCATACACGGTCAATTCCCTATTTTTGTCAAAAGCAAACTATGGGAAGAGCATTTGAATATCGCCGAGCAGCAAAAGAAAAGAGATGGGATAAAATGTCTAAGATTTTCCCGAAGCTAGGTAAAGCGATTACCATGGCTGCTAAAGAGGGTGGAATTGACCCTGCAACCAATGCCAAGCTGCGAACTGCAATTCAGAATGCGAAGTCTGAAAATATGCCCAAGGATAATATTGAAGCGGCAATTTCTCGATCTATTCAAAAGGACACTGACCTTTTTTCAGAAATGAATTATGAAGGGAAGGGACCACATGGAGTGCTCGTTTTTGTTGAATGTGCAACGGATAACTCAACCCGAACGGTGGCTAATGTGAAGTCTTATTTTAATAAAGCCGGAGGAAGCATTGTTCCTACTGGATCTTTAGAATTTATGTTTCAAAGAAAAAGTGTTTTTGAAATAGAAATGACAGATGAAATGGACCTCGAAGAGCTTGAGCTAAATTTAATTGATGCAGGCGTTGAGGAGCTTGAAGCTCAAGAAGAAGTCTTATTTATTTATGGGGATTACACCGCTTTTGGTACCATCTCAAATGGCCTTGAAGATATGGGGATTTCTATTCAAAAATCAGGACTCAAAAGATACCCTACTTCACCTGTTGAATTTACCGAAGAGCAGCTTGTTGATATTGAGAAAATGCTTGATAAGATTGAGGATGATGACGATATTCAACAGGTTTTTACAAACATCGCATAGAAATCTTGATTTTATATACTAAAGTTCATTAAAACAAGTTATAGTAAGACATTGGCTCTCATGAAATCAGGTTTATATTCTTTATTGTTGATTTTTCTACTGTTCTCCTCTTGTTCNACAGAGAATAATGCTTTTTTAAATCGGACCTATCATTCGGCAACAGCTAAGTATAATGGGTATTTCAATGCAAATGAGCTTTTGGACCAGGCGNTAAGAAGCTTTTATAATTCCAATAAAGACGATTTCTACTCAATTTTAGATGTTAATCCTTTACCAGATGAGGAAGAGGCAAAAGCCATGCATCCTGCTATAGATACTGCAGTTGTAAAGTGCTCAGAAGTTATTAAAAATCACAGTATGCCAAGTACTGAGGATATGTACTATAAGGATGTGGAGCATAACAAATGGATTGATGAGAATTGGATTACGATTGGCAGAGCACTCTATTACAAAAGAGAGTATGAAAAGTCTTTGAAGAATTTTCAATTTGTAAAGCGCTTATTCGCAAAAGATCCTTCCTTCTATGTTGCTAAATTATGGATGGCTAAAATCCATATTGAGCAGCGATCTTATGCTGATGCAAAACTCACACTTGATGATTTAAATGGGATTTCGAAATCGCAACGAAAAAAGACCTTTAAAGACTATATTCCTTTCGCAAATAAGAAGCCAACNGGAGAAGACATTATTCCTGAGATTAGTAAAAGCCTACAGTTTGATATTTACAAGTCTTATGCTGATCTTGCCATTAAACGAAAAGAATATNCTGAGGCAATAAAGGGACTGAAGTCAGCAATCCTAAAATGCCCAACCTCAAAGGAAAAAACAAGGTTGAATTTCATTTTAGGTCAGCTTTACCAGAATAGCAATCAGCTAGACTCTGCGGCACATCATTTTTCNAAAGCACTCAAATCGACAGCTCCATTTGAAATTGCATTTAATGCTCGTCTGAACCGTGCGATTTGTGGAGGAGGAGAACGCTTGAGTAAAGACCTCAAAAGAATGCTTAAGGATGCCAAAAATGCACAGTATAAAGATCAAATTTACTTTGCGATGGCAAACCTTGAACTGAACCGCGGAGAAAAAGAAATGGGCATACGATACCTGACAGAATGTGCATTTTATTCGAATGGAAATGCACGCCAAAAGGCAATGGCCTACGAGAAATTAGGTGATATAAGCTATGCAGATCGNAACTATGTTTCTGCACAGAAATATTATGATTCATGCGCTCGTTTTATTCCAGAAGGATATCCAAATGGAGCACTTGTAATTGAGAAAGCGGCCAAGCTTTCTGATCTCGTCGTAGCCATTGAAACTGTGAATTTTGAGGATAGTGTTGAGCGAATCGCACTCATGCCCGAAAAGGAGCGAGAACGTTTTCTTAAAGNAACCTTAAAGCAATTAAAGANGGAAGCACAGGAGCGAAANGAGCGGGAGGCNGCGAAGCTACTTGCGCTCCAAGAACAAAGNAATGCGAATTCTAATGCCAATTCAAGCAAATCTGTTTTTAGCAATCCCAAATTGCGTGAGCAAGGCTTCGAAGAGTTTAGAAAAATTTGGGGAACTACCCGGGAGAATGAGGANCATTGGAGAAGAAGNGANAAAATNAGCTTTGAAATNAGTGANCAANCNGANTCNACNANCACAGATTCNTTNCTNNNTGAAGANNCTGANTCAGATTCTTTGACNATAGATAANCTNAGAAAAAACATTCCNTTGACAGACAGTTNNTTNGCCGCTTCNGAGCTTCGTTTATTTGAAGCNCTTTACACNAGCGGNGTNTTGTATAAAGAAATCTTAAATGAAACNGAACTNGCTCAGNTTCAATTTGAACGNGTTCTNGNAAAAAANAAGNGNAATCTTACTGATCTNTCTTCCGCTTTTCAANTATATAAAATCAATGAAGCATCTGGCAANAANCAACCCTTTATCGATCATATATTGGANTNNTATCCNAAATCNGATGCNGCGAAATATTTGAAGGATCCNGATTTTTACATCAANCAAAANGAGTCNGAAAAGCTAAATGAGCAAGAATANATTGAAATGGCNGAGCTATANTTNNNNGGTAAATATNNAGNAGGTAGCNTCNNCATCNTTAAAGGTNATTGATGAAGANCTNACNAATGCATTTCGTGCTGAGTATTTGCTTTTACATGTTTTCGCTATGGGCCAAATCACAGAAGATAAATCTTTGTTGAAACCTTTGATTAACAGGGTGATTGATGAGAAACCAGGAACGCCCCAAGCGGAAGTAGCAGAGGATTTGTTAGAAATTCTGCAGAATGGTTACTCCGATAATTTGGAGATTTCTTTCGAACCAGATTATATATACAAAAGAGCATTTTCTGAAAAACACTTTGTCATTATTTTTGCAGACAAGAATGACGAGGAGGATGAGGAGATAGAAGATTTGAAATCAGGAGTCAAATCCTTCAATAGAAAAATTCATAGGGCTAAGGCATTGAAAGAGAGTATAAGTAAAACCGCAAAAAAAGATCCCTTTGTCGTAGTCAAAGAGTTCGATGATTCAAAATCGGCACAAGCGTATATTAACTCTTACAAAGCTGGTTATGAGTATTTAGAGGAGTTTCAAAACAATAAAATATACTCGATTGGTAAAACCAATTTGAAATTATTGATTGAAACTTCAAAATTAGACGAATACAAATCATTTTTTGATGATTTTTATTAAATTGAACCATGTTTAAGCGGAAAGAAATAGAAAATACAACTATGACAAATTCACATACACAAGAAACGAATTTAATTATTGCAGGAACAAAGCTGCTAGGCGACATCGTCACCGATAATAATATTCATATCGAAGGAGAAATCCATGGAAATATAGCCTGCAAGGGTAAGGTAACCATCGGTAGTTCAGGTCGCGTTAAAGGAAATCTAAATTGTCTGACCTGTGAGATTCATGGTAAAATTGATGGAGAATTAAAAGTTGAAGACTTACTAACCTTGAAAGAGACTTCAAGAATTCATGGAAATATCGAAACACTTAAGCTAAAGATTGATGAAGGATCATTCTTTGAAGGAACGTGTAAAATGTCATCTGCTTTGCCTGACATGAGCGACGTATCCGAATTAGAGTTGAATGAAGAATAACAAGCCTTCGCTTAAGCGGAAAGCGAACAAGTATGTAAAGTTTTCAAGTTTAGGCATTCAAATGGGTTTGATCATTTATGCTTTTACCTGGGGCGGGATGTTCTTAGATGAGCGTTATGAAATGTCGACTCCTTGGTTCACTGTCGCTTTATCTTTATCAGGGGTGATCGGTTCTCTTACACTAGTTATAAGAGAAGTAATCAAAATGAATAAAGACGATGATTCGTAAAAGGTTTAAAGGCTTACTTTTTATATATGCAGCTCATTTTATCGCCTTTTTGGTAACACAAGCCTCACTTCCATCGCTTTCACAGTCTGAAAATGTTTTGAATTCGGTTTTCTTGTTGGTTCTTTTTACCTGCTCGTGGTTATTTGTTCATATCGGAGTTCAGAACAATCCAAAAAGGTTCGTTGTAAACTTTATGATTATGACCGTCATGCAGTTTCTAGCTTTCTTGACTTTTGAGCTTATTCTAGTTATGAACGATGCTCCTTGGATTCAAGTAGTCCATGCTGTAGTGCTTTGTGTTATTCTTCTTATTATTCAATCTATTGGACTTGCTCAGTCGGGGAAATCATAGTTTGCGTACAAATAACTCAAACAGTGCTGAAAGCCCTTCGAATGATGAAAAACTTAAAGCTTCATAGGTATCATAGATATCATGGTAGTTTTGATTATAACCCATGGTGTAGATGAAAAATCCAGGTATGCCTTTTTCAGTAAAATGATGGTGGTCTGAATTTGCTGATTTCCCACGGGCTTTAACAGCGGGAACAGCTGTCAATTTTTTATTTAGTTTTTGAAGTTTTTTGAATTCTTTTTTAAAGATCCGTCCATTTACTGCGGTAATTCCTTTTTCTCCGCTACCCATGATATCCATGTTTAGCTGAAATTTCATCTTATCTAGAGGTATGACTGGATGCTCAGAAAGGTATTTCGATCCTAAAAGTCCAATTTCCTCACCGGCAAAGGCAACGATCAGTACGTTGGTATTTCTCAAGGGTTTCTTTTTAAACTTTTCAGCGACGGATAGCATCATTGCAACCCCGCTTGCATTATCATTCCCACCTGGGAAAAAGGTTTCTGAACCGAGTCGTCCCAAATGATCATAATGAGCGGTGAGCATGATGGTTGATTTTGCTTTTTTCCGTGCTTCAATAATACCAATTACATTTCGCGCTGTATGGTTGTTTAAAAAACGATTATGAATATTTATGCTAATCTCTGCGCCATCTTTTTGATTTACTAGTGAAGAAGATTGTATCTGAAGATAAATTGAGCCATATACTACAGGACTCACTGACCAAGTGAATTTTTTGTTTACCAGCTCTATAATCGGTTGAAATTGCGCATATTGGTTGATGAGGTAGCTGATTTTTCTACTACTGTCCAAAGAATAATTTAAGTTCTTAACAATAAGAATGTCATTTTCTTTTGCACCAAGCCCCTCTATATTTCTTTTACTAATCTTCTCTAAAAATTCTTCTCCAGTAACAAATTTGGAATAAAATAATTTTGGACGACATGGAGTTTTTTCACATGTTCCCGAGGATGCAGCTGCGACTAAATAATCCTTTCCTGGAATGAGGTTTTGTCCCGAAAATAGAACATCACAGCTACTTGGAAAGGTGTTTACGTTGAAGCTAAAAGATTGGTAATAATTGTCCGAAACAGGCCTTATTCCCATATCCGCATAGTTCCTTGCAATATATGCTGCCGCTATTGAATCTCCACCTTGTACATATCCTCTTCCATGAAATTCCGGAGCACAGAGGACTTTTGTAAATTGCTTATAATCAAAATCATCTTGCGCATTTAGCTGAAATGCTAATAAAAGACAAAATATAGATAGGAACTTATTCATTCTTTAAATGAAAATAAATTTCGTCTAATTTACATTAAATTGTCTTTCTTTTTGAATTCATACAAGTCCTTTATTTGTCTAAAAGTTATTATCTTGTTCCTTATCTAAGGGTTACGATATTTGCGTTTTGAGCAGTAGCCGAATAGATTAAATAAACGTCAATGTTTTTAGAGCAATTTCCAATTCAAAATAGATCCAACGGTTGGATTGAAGTTATTTGTGGTTCGATGTTTTCTGGTAAAACAGAAGAGCTTATACGTAGGCTGAGACGCGCAGAATTTGCAAAGCAAGATTTAATTTTATTCAAGCCATCCGTGGATATAAGATACAGTGAGAAAAATGTGGTTAGCCATAGAGGCACTGAGTTTAATGCGGTGCTCGTTTCAAGCTCGAAGGAAATACTAGACACTGTTAAGAATCAAAAGGTTGTAGCCATAGATGAAGCACAGTTTTTTGATGATCAGCTTGTTGAGGTTGCTTCTGAGCTTGCCGGACGTGGAATTAGAGTGATTCTTGCTGGTTTGGATATGGATTATACAGGCACCCCCTTTGGTCCAATGCCTGCTCTGCTAGCATCTGCAGAATATGTTTCTAAGGTCCATGCTATATGTGTATCATGCGGTAACTTGGCTCAATTTTCAAATAGGTTAGTGGCTGATACCGATCAGGTAATGCTCGGTGCAGTTGAAGAATACCGTCCACTTTGCAGGTCATGCTTTAACAAATCTTCATCGTGAATCTACAGCTTACAATAAGTCAGCTCCGAAAAATTTTTGAACTTGAGGATAGTACTCAAGACGATACTTTACTCGTAAATGAAGTCGTTTATGACACAAGGACCCTTGTACAAGGTGATGGTAAAATGTTTTTTGCTTTACAGGGTAAATATCGCAATGGAGCGTCATTTATTGAAGAAGCTTATCTAAAAGGGGTACGTATCTTTGTTGTCCAAGAAATGCCTTATAAAGCCCACTTAGACGCAGTCTATCTACTTGTCAGTGAGCCGTTAGATGCTCTAATGAAGCTTGCGAAATGGCACAGATTACATTTTGAGATTCCGATAATTGCGATTATTGGAACCCACGGTAAGACGACAATTAAAGAATGGCTTGGGTCTTTATTAAAGCTAAAGTATCGACTAGTAAAATCTCCAAAGAGCTATAACTCTAAATTAGGTGTTGCCCTTTCTATTTTGGAGCTCCATTCATCTGCAGAAATAGGTGTTTTTGAGCTTTCAATTTCTCTTCCTGATGAAGGAAAAGTATTCAATGAAATGTTGGCGCCCACTCATGTTATAGTTGGTCATATAGGTGATAAGCATAACGAAAATTTTTCTGACAAGAATGGCAAAAAAACAGAGTATTTCAATTTCATAAAAGGTTGCACATCCGTTTTTCAGCTTCACTCTAAAATTGATGATTTCTGGTCAGGAAATAAAGGGGTAATAAAGCTATCATCATCGAACTTTCAATCATCGCTTGCAGCGTTGGGTTTTATAGATCAACTGAAAGAAGAAAATGCCATAATGGCTTTGGGTGTAGCAAGTTATTTTGACGTCTCTATCCCGGAAGACATCCAATTTCCAGATGTCGCAATGCGGCTTGAAACCTTTGATGGGATTCATGACTCCCTAGTTATTAATGATACCTATAGCTTGGATAAAGAGTCCTTGGAGGTGGCACTCCAGTACCAAAGCACACTTGCTAAGTCCAAAAAAAGAGTTTTGTTGTTACCAAAAGAGATGACAATTCCCAAGGATGAGATAACAGCTATACTGGAACGCTATGCGCCTTTGAGTTGTCATTTTTCAGATGAATTAACGCTAGAAGAAGCGTCTTTAAATAATGCGGTCGTTTTAGTAAAAGGTAATGCAGAGTCGTCTATGAATAACATAGCGCATCTGCTTAAGCTTAAGCAGCACAGAACCCAAATTAATGTCAACTTGAGTGCCTTAAGGAAAAACATTCATGCTTTGAAAGACCTTCTGCCTGAACATACAAAAACTTTGGTAATGGTAAAAGCCAATGCTTATGGGACAGGAATGAAAAGAACAGCTGTGTTTATAGAGGAATTGGGTGTTGATTATTTGGGCGTAGCATATACAGATGAAGGTGTACAGCTTCGAAATTATGGGGTTAAGTGTCCGATTTTGGTCATGAGTCCAGGCGCTGATGATTTTCATGATTGTATAGAGTACGACTTAGAGCCAGCAATTTTTTCATTAACGCTTCTTGATGATTTGGTGCGCACCTTGATTTTGAAAAATAGAGTGTCTTTCCCGATACATCTAAAAATAGATTCCGGAATGAATCGTCTAGGAATTAAGCCTTCTGAGGTCCCAAGCTTTATAGATATCCTTCACTCCCAACCAGAACTTCATCTGAAGGGGGTTTATTCTCATTTTGCTGAATCAGACAACCAATTAGATCCTTCTTTTACTAAACATCAGTTGGATATATTCCTTGGGGCATGCGAAATGCTAAGCAAGCATATTTCATACCCCTATACTAAACACATGGCGAATTCTGCAGCGATCATCAACCAACCGGAAGCTGCGTTAGATATGGTTCGAATGGGGCTCGTTGTTTATGGAGTAGCTAATGATTTAAGTGCTAAAAAAGCCCTTGAGCCAGTGATTGAGTGGCGAAGTGAAATTACGCAAATAAAGCAGCTTTCTAAAGGGGATACGGTAGGCTACAATAGAGCATTTATAGCAAAAAAAGAGACTACTATTGCAATTGTTCCGGTGGGTTATGCCGATGGCTTCAGACGATCTTTAGGTAAAGGTAAAGGGACTGTTTTTATTGGAGGAAAAAGTTGTAAGACAGTTGGCAATGTATGTATGGATATGGTAATGGTCGATGTAACAGGATTAAAGCTTCAAGAGGGCGATACAGTAGAAATTATAGGTGAAAATCAATCTATTCTTGATTTTTCTGCGCAATTGAATACAATTCCATACGAAGTTTTAACTGCTCTTTCTTTGAGGGTTCACCGGAATTATGTCGTAACTTAGCATCTTAAATTTCTTTTATGAAAAAGCTCTTAACGCTCATTTTTATCTCATTCTTAATTTCATTTAATATTCACGGTCAGGTTGAATCTACAGATTCTACGTTGCGTTTAATAGAAAAAAATGATGGCACAAAATATATTGCAATTATTCTAAGTGATGATGCAAGGGAGTTGCTAATTGAAACGAAAACAATAGGTAAAATATATATTCTTAAGTCAGAAGTAAAAAGAATAACCCTGATTGATAACCAAGATGAAATAAAAAATGGAGAGTTTCTCGAGGAAAGTCCCTTTTCAACCCGATATGCATTTACCAATAACGCCTTGCCAGTCAAAAAAGGCAATCATTATGCTATGGCTAATTGGTATGGTCCCGAGGTTCATTTTGCAGTTACAGATAAGCTTAGTGTTGGGGCGATGACCACATGGATTGGAAGCCCTTTTGTATTAGTGGGTAAGTATAGTTTTCCAACCGCTAATCCGAAAGTTAATTTTTCTATTGGAACAATGTTAGGGTCAAGTGGTTGGTTAGGGTCTTTCCAAGGTTTTGGTGGCCTCCATTGGGCCACATTTACCTATGGAGACCGTAAAAAGAACATTAGTTTTTCTGCTGGTTATGGTTATATTTCTCCAGGAACCCAACGAAGTGTGCCTGTTCCAGGAGTTTATGTGGGAGACTCAAGCGTCAATACCTGGACAGATATTAATGGTAATACTACTACTGAGACCTATTATAATTACCCCGTGCTTTCCTATGAAGAAGATGATACGAGATTTTTCANATTACCTATATTTTCNATAGGGGGAATTTATCAAATAACGAGTAAAACAAGCCTTTTCTTTGATTCAATGTTTGGTTATGTCTCGCCCTCAATTTTAAACCGTGAAACTTCCTCTGGAGGTATAACCTCACCAATTATCATCGAGGTTTTACCTAAATCTAAGACTAATGCACTTTATTTCATGCCTGGACTCCGGTTTCAGCGCAAAGAGCACATGGCATTTCAAATTGCTTTAGCAGGTGTTAGTGCATGGGGAGAATCAGATAGCGTTACTTTTCCGCTTCCCATGATATCTTGGTTTTTTAAGATGTAATCAATAACTTTTTTCAATATCATTTGTTATCTTGAAACTTAAATACGCACAATTATGAACAAAAGAGTAGAAGCAGCCTTAAACGACCAAATTAAAAAAGAAGCATCGTCTTCTCAATATTANCTTTCTATGGCCTGTTGGGCAGAGTCTAATGGGTTAAATGGAACTGCGAATTTTATGTACACCCATTCTGATGAAGAACGGTTTCATATGCTCAAGCTTGTGAAATTTGTAAATGAGAGAGGAGGAAGGGCAGAAGTTCCTCAATTGGAAAAACCACCGCATGAATTTAAAAGCTTGAAAAACGTTTTTGAATCGCTTCTTAAGCATGAAATTGGCGTAACAGCGAGCATAAATAATTTAGTAGATGTTTGTCTGCAGGAAAAAGATTATACCACCCACAATTTTGTTCAGTGGTATGTTTCTGAGCAGCTTGAAGAGGAAGCCTTGGCAAGAACAATATTAGACAAGCTCAATTTGATTGGAACAGATTCTGGCGGGATGTATATGTTTGACCGCGATATGGAGAACTCCTTAATTCAGGTCAATAATGCGAACGACTCTGAGGAGCAATAGTCTTTAAGCGAGTGAAAAGACTTGTATTTCTCATCACCTTTCTTCCCTGTTTTGTTGGGGCACAATCTGTTTACCGATTCAATAATTACACAATAAATAATGGGCTTTCTCAAAGTTCTGTAAATACAATTTTACAAGATGATAATAGTGCCCTGTGGATAGGGACGCAAGATGGTTTAAACAGATTCGATGGCGATAAATTTGAAATCTTCAATTCAGATGAGGAAGAAGGAATTAACAATCCGTTTATCACAAGCTCCGCCAAAACAGAGGATGGTACTTTATGGTTCGGAACCCATAACGGACTCACGGAATATACGCCAAGCACAGAGGAATTCAAAACATATACACCCAATAATAAAAAAAACTTAGACATTTCATCTATCTCGATTGGAGAAGGAGACGACCTTTGGATTGCCACCTTAAATCAAGGAGTATATAGGTTTGATCGGAATAAAAAGTATTTTGAGCTACTTAATTGGGGTAACAGCGCTCCTGAAATTAGCTCTGCAACCTATGTTGATAATAGTTTAATTATTAACAAAGGTTCCGATGAACTATTCATTTATGATTTTTCCTCTAATACCTCAAAGAAGATAAGAACTGATGTTTTAGGTTTTGATGACTTCGCAATTTTGAATATAACTATTGCCTCGGACAGTAATATCTACGTAGGTTCAAATTTCGGTGTATTCCAGCTAGACATGAAGTCTAATTGTCTGCTGCGGGAATTTCAAAATTATCCTGAGCTGCGAAATGTTCAGGTTAAAAGCATATGCCTGTCTCAAGGACAATGGTTTTTTGCCTCCATGGGAAATGGTCTTTACACAATTGATGAAGGTGGCGAGCTGATTAATAGTACGCAGGATAAGTTTCAAAAGAGTGCTCTCATGTACAATGACTTAAGTGTTCTTTTTGAGGATAAAAACAAAAAATTGTGGATTGGTAGTGAACGAGGGATTTCCAGTTTTGACCCTAAATATTCTGGTTTTATAGGCGTGGGACCGGGAGCAAATCTTAAAAAGAGTTTGCCCTCATCAAATGTTTGGACCTTCACAGAGGATAAAAGCGGAAATTATTTGTTTGTAGGTACGGACCTGGGAATATCGAGGCTCAATAGAAAAACAGGTCTTTTTACACATTTCAACAGGAGGTATCAAAATGCTGAATCTGGTCCTAAAGAGGCGAAGTTTAATGTTATGTCCTCTTATTCAATTGATTCAAATATCGTTTTGGTTGGTTTTGAAGATGGCCTTTTTAAATTAGAAATTAATAGTGACCAAACGTTCTACTATACGCGTTTAAACTATGTTAATCCAATCATTTTATCTAAATACAATCGGCTTTACGGGATAGAGAGTATTGATGCAGAGAATTATTTGTTAGCGACAAAAGGAGCAGTCTTTTTATACAATATTGAAACGGGGAGCTCCCAGCGTTTTGAGCACAATATAAACCGGCCTAAAGAATCTCTTTCACCTGGTACATGCAGAGTAATTTACAAAGACCGAAAAAGTCGCATATGGTTTGCAACCAGCTCAGGAGGTATTAATATCCTGGTCAAGAATGATCAGGGCAATTATATGATTAAGCCCCATCTAATAAACGATAATATTCGAAAAATAACTAAAGATT
>NYTQ01000065.1 GCA_002683585.1 Cryomorphaceae bacterium | reverse complement strand
TGAGCCGATTATGGTAAGTCCTTCACCGAAAATTGGATTCGGTTGCTTTACTTCATTTATTGAAGTACCTGTTGTTTTATTAATCTCTGCTACCATTGTTGCATTCGTCTGGCGCGGATTACCGGTCGATTCATAGAGCTTGTCCTCAAAAAACTCATATCCTTGAGTGAAATTATTTGGATTATGCGGATGGGTATCGAACAACTCAAATTCTTGCTCCTGAAGTGCATTATTGGCATTTACAAAAAGAAATCTCTCGTCGTTGTTAACAAGCTCTCCTGATGAAAAACCAGTTAGCTCAATCGAATAAGTACCCA
Organism: Cryomorphaceae bacterium; assembly: GCA_002683585.1. The sequence goes on along the minus strand of NYTQ01000065.1, from coordinate 11,652 downwards.
AAGTATATTCTTGTGTCGGGATTTGAAAGGTCAATATTTCACCATCGGCCCAAACCCTTTTTTCTTCTGCTGCCCATGATTTGACTAGGTTACCATTTAAAGAAAGTTCAATTCGATCGATGTTATGACCTAAATTCATTGCGAAAACGAAAGGTTCTCCCTGCTGAACAGCTAAAAAAGTACTTGAGGATTTAAATCCGAAATCAATCAGCTTTTCGGTATTGGACTCNTTTTCTCCAATGTATGGAAGAACAAANGCAAGCACCAATANAATCGCCAATACAATTGCTCCTATTTTTTTCATTTTAAATCATTTAATACAATTTCAATTTGAGCAGCATCAATTGTCGAGTGAGCNGCATGATACACAAGTTTACCTTTGTAAAAAACTAAAACTTGAGGTGACTCGTGCCTTACATTNAAATCATTNGCNAAAGCATTTGAGACAGCTCTATTTTCAATTACATGAAGAAGCCAATAGGTCCCCATTGAGNTTTTAAACAACTCAGAGGCCTCAAAACGNCTCAANACCATAGANGAAATTCCACATCTTGGGCTATGCTTAAAAATAATTTGAGGCAAGCCATCTGAGAAAAAATCATCTACAAATTCTTTGGATGAAAGTTGATTCCAAGGCATTAAAGAGTGGATTTGAATTGGTCAAGAAAACGCAAATCATTTTCAGAGTACATTCTTAGATCATTGACCTTAAACTTAAGCTGGGCTATTCTCTCAACGCCCATACCGAAGGCAAAACCTGAATATTTTTTTGAATCAATACCAGATGCCTCTAAAACATTTGGATCAACCATACCACAACCTAGAATTTCTAACCATCCAGTGTNCTTACANACGTTACATCCTTTTGAATTACAGATGGTACATGAAACATCTACCTCNGCACTNGGNTCTGTAAAGGGAAAATAGCTTGGTCGCAAGCGAATTTTCGCCTTGGCACCAAATACTTCCTGAGCAAAAAACAATAATGTTTGCTTTAGGTCAGCAAAGGAAACCCCTTCATCAATATAGAGACCTTCTATTTGATGGAAAAAACAATGAGCTCTGGCNGATATAGCTTCATTTCTATACACGCGTCCAGGCGATATTGTCCTGATTGGAGGCTGACTATTTTCCATCACCCGAACCTGAACAGAACTNGTATGNGTCCTTAGGGCAATTTCGTTTTCTCCTTTTTTAATAAAAAACGTGTCTTGCATATCTCGGGCAGGATGTTCTGGCGGAAAGTTTAATGCTGAGAAATTATGCCAATCGTCTTCGATTTCAGGCCCTTCTGATATTGAAAATCCAATTTTTCTAAAAACATCAATGATTTCTCTTCTAATAATCGATAANGGATGGTGACTTCCAAGTGGCATTTTGGCCGCTGGTCGCGTCAAATCCTCCNTAACTTGATTCGTTGAGATTCCGACAAGCTTTTGTTTGGCCTCTAACAGCATTTGCTCTGACTTTATCTTCAGTGCATTGATATGCTGACCCATTTCTCTCTTTTGTTCATTGGGCACTTCACGAAGAAGGGCATACAAGCCCTTTATTTGACCTTTCGATCCTAAAAATTGAATTCTGAACTGTTCCGTGTCTTCAGCGGTATTAAATTCATAGCTGGATAGCTCATTTTCTATTTTTTGAATCTGTTCAATCATTGCTTCGCTCCTGTAACTTTTAAGTAGAGTTAATTGTATTATACAAAAGTACAACAAAAACATTTTTGTATGCCAAAGCNCTTTGCTTGTTTCTTAGGTTTTCTAATCATGACTTTGTCATCCTGCTACAAGACATCTCCAACTAGTCTGCGTGTTGAAGTTAAAACTGAATTAGGATCGGCTGTNGCTGGAGCAATTGTGGAAGTTAAGGGNGTTCCNCCTGAAAATNTAGACGGTAATCTTATAATTGTTGATTATGAAGAAGCAACCAATGGCAACGGAATTGCGTTTTTCAATTTAGATGACATTTATAAACCCGGACAATCAGGAGTTGCTATTGTGGAGGTTAAGGCGCAAAAATTAGGACTTGTAGCAGAAGAAACCGTCAATTTGATAGAAGAAATTGATAACCGTGTTGATTTGGTNCTACAGTAACACTTTTGGAATTAAACCGTATAGATTAAAAAATATTTAGCTTAACTTTGAGCGCAGAACTAGAAAAATGAAGAAATTATTATCCATCAGCCTGACCCTTGCATTATTATTGCTTGTTGGTTGTACNCCAAAAGACCCAGCAATTCTCAAGGTTTTTGTTCGTTCATCAACCAACCAATTGGTTTATGGCGCAAAGGTCATCATTATCGGTGATCAGCAATCCAATCCGCCAACGCTAGAATATGTGGATACAACATATACAAATAGCTCTGGCTTTACAACTTTTGAAATGGATGACTACTTTAATGTTTCAGGNCCAGACAATACAACGGGTTATTTTGATATCCTAGTGAAATCAAATACGAAAGAAGCGTCAGGCTATACAAGATGTAGAATACATACAACATCTGTGGAAACTATATACTTACCAAATTAAGGAATCATGAAAATGAAGCACTATTTACTACCNCTCACNTTTATTATAATCACNATTNCAGGTATGACTTCTTGTAGAAAGAAAGCAGATACCTTGGCAAACATTTATGTCCGCGACGAAAGCAATGCAGTCGTCGAAGGAGCGATGGTGGTGTTATATGGTACAAATACCCAAAACCCACCTGTTCAATTAGTTGCGGTATATGATACAGCATTTACTAATGCTGCAGGAATGGCGTCTTTTAACTACAATGATATTTATCAGCTCGGTCAAGCAGGAGTTGCTGTTTTGGATATTAAAGCGCAGCTGTTAAATAAAATAGGTCAAGGTATTATAAAAATTGAACCGGAACAGGTAAACGAAGAAACTGTTTTCATTCAGCCCTAAGCGCGAATCATTCTGAGCTCAGACCGAGTGGTTTGTGTCTGTAATTCCGTAAAAGAAACTTCTCGAGANATCAAGCTTTCAAAGTCGAATGAATATTCGCTGTACTCGTTNTGGGTATAGGAAGACAGATAGTCGTAAACTGACTCTTCAGGATTTAGTTTTTGAATTATGTTAAGGATTCTGTTGATTTGAGATACCTCAACCTTNAAAGTATATTCGCTTTTAAGGTAACCTTTAACAATTTTCCCNTGCATGGTTATCCAGTCATTAAANGAGTTAAATTCTAGTTTTTGAATTTGAAATTTTGGCATATGTCTTAATTTTAAAACAAATCTACATTAGGTGNTNGTAAATGATTTACGTTCTAAAAATTGTTTTCAGCTATTATCTGATTTTGCCTTATTATCAAGGCTTTTGGTTAAATTTGTACATCATAAATAAGGATTTTGAAAGATCAAAAAGGCAAAGCTGACTTAGACCAAATGTCGTTTATCGAGCACCTAGAGGAGCTAAGATGGCGACTAGTTCGCTCTGCGATCGCTGTTATTCTTATTGGAATCGTTATCTGGACCTTTCAAGAATGGATCATGAACAATGTATTTATGTCCATGAAGAAGAAGGATTTCTTTTCTTTTNGGATAATGTGTGACTATCTAGGGACATGCGTTGACGATATTCCAGTTCAACTTCAAAGNATGACCGTTTCNGGTCAATTTGGTTACGCATTAATGATGAGCTTTATGGGCGGACTTGTCATAGGTTTTCCTTTCATTTTTTATCAGATATGGGCGTTTCTAAAACCAGGACTGAAATTTGGTGAAAAGAAAATGGCAAGAGGCATTGTATTTTATGTTAGTCTGCTTTTCTTCCTCGGTATTTCATTTGGTTATTTCGTCGTGGCTCCCCTCAGTATTCAGTTCTTTGGATCCTATCAAATCTCTAGCGAGATTAGAAATGATTTCACAATTAGCTCATACATGAGTATGATTCTTTCCACTGTTTTTTATACTGGNCTCTTTTTTTTACTTCCTGTCGTCACCTACCTCCTTACAAAAGTTGGCGTGCTGAACCCGGAATTTTTAATCAAATACCGAAAGCATGCCATTGTTGGGATTCTAATTCTTTCNGCCATCATNACCCCGCCAGATATNATTTCTCAGGTAATTGTTTCAATACCTATATTTATTTTATATGAAATAGGNATTCTCATCGCCAAACGAGTTGTAAAAACTTCAGCGGATGAATAAGACACAACGGCTATTCTGTGTTTTCATCATCCTACTCAGCTCTTTTTTAAGCTTCGGTCAGGCGCAACTTATTAAGGGACGAATCGTCGATGCAAAGACGAAATTAGCTTTACCATTCTCAGTGATAAAGGCAATACCCTCTAAAAAAGCGACACTTTCGGACNCCGCAGGTTATTTTAANCTTTTAGTAAAGTCAAACGATGACACCCTCGAGGTTTCGTCTACAGGTTATCAAAAAGCAAAAATTGACCGCACAATATTCGAGAAAAGTGGGCAAAATGAGCGTGAAGNATTTACCGTTTATCTAAAAAGCATTTATATCGACTTTAAAGAGGTGACTGTTCGAGCTCCAGAGGAGCTGCCATCTAAAGTTTTGCATAGAAATTTAATTGCGAATAAGCATAAGAATGACAAAAAAAAGCTGGACAGCTATGCATATAAATTATATACCAAAATTCAATTTGATTTAAACAATATTGGCAGTGAAATAGAAGAAAACAAAAGAATACAAAAACTCAATGTGCTACTCAATTATTTGGACTCCACAGAGACTGGAAATAAATACTTGCCGTTAATATTAAATGAGACCATTTCACGATTTTACTACAAAAACAAACCCCGAGAACGAAAAGAGGTCATCGAGGCTGCTCGAACTACTGGAGTGGAAAACCTAGAGCTAAATACCTTTCTAGGAGATATGTATCTTGACCTGAATATTTACGATAATATCTATACCATTTTTGGCAAATCTTTTATCAGTCCAATCGCAAACAACTCGAGACTTTTCTATAAATACTACCTCGAAGACTCGAGTTTTATTGACCAGCATTGGTGCTACAATCTAAAGTTTATTCCAAAACGAAAAGGAGAGCTCACGTTTTCTGGTTCAATGTGGATCCACGACACGACTTTTGCTGTGAAAAAATTCAGCGCAAATGTATCACCCGATGTGAATTTAAATTTCGTTAATGACTTCTATTTTGTTCACGAATTCGAACAAGTCAATGAGTCCACATGGATGCTTAGCAAAGAAAAGCTAATTGCAGACATTCAGCTTACAAAAGGGGGGAAACTCAGCGGATTCTTTGCCAGAAAATCAAGCCAAAGAAGTGAATTTTCAATCAATGAGCAACAAGATAAAAAGTTTTATAATTCAAATAGTACCGTTGAAATTCTCGAAGGAGCAAAACAAAAATCAAAAGAAGAATGGTTGGCACTGAGGCCAATAAAACTCTCAACGCAAGAGGCAGGCATAGGAGACATGATCGACTCTCTGAATACAAACCCTTATTTTAAACGACTCAAAAATATCACCTATCTCGCGGCAAGCGGCTTCTATCAAATCGGAAAGTTTGAGCTTGGCGATTTATATTCCCTGGCTAGTACGAATCCAGTTGAAAAATTCAGGACTGCACTTTCTATTAGAACCTCAAATGCATTTTCAAGAAGAATTGAATTCGGCATCAAGGGTGCCTATGGGTTTGGAGACAAAGTATGGAAATATGGAGCCACATTTCGCGCAAATATTAGTCCTAAAAAAAGAGGGATTCTCTCTTTATACTACAACTATGATATTGAGCAAATTGGTCTTTCACCTTATGCGATCGGTGTAGGCAACACCTTTGCTACTTTATTCAGCACGGCTCCTTTTGATAAGCTTACTTTTCTAAAAAAAGCTGGCATAAATTTAGAGAAAGACATAGGCAAAGATGTTATTCTTTTTCTAGGAACAGAATGGAAGGAGTTCAATCCTCTAGGGGTGGCAAATTTCCTAAGGCCCAGCAGTTCCAGCAGCGAATTTGATACAATCCAAAAAATCACAACGACAGAATTTAAGGCCCTCATAAGATGGGCGAAAGATGAAGAGTTTATTTCAGGTTCATTTGATCGGACAAGCATTCGTTCTAAGTTTCCGGCCATTTCCCTTCAGGGTGTTTTTGGGGTAAAAGATCTTTTAGGAAGCGAATATAATTATCAAAAAATAGAGCTAAATATAGAACACAGAACACAAATTGGCATTCTTGGCCGTATTGAATATGGTGCAAATATTGGTGCTGTATTTGGAAATGTAGCCTACCCAATACTCCATGCAATCCCAGGAAATCAATCACTTTGGCTCATGACATCTGCCTTCAATAAGTTGAATTTTTTAGAATTTGTTTGTGATAGGTATACAGGATTTTACCTAGAAAATCATTGGGATGGCTTTTTTATGAATAAAATTCCACTTGTGAAAAAGTTAAACCTAAGACTCGTGACCTCAGGAAGATTGGCTTATGGCTCCTTGAGTGATAGACATGAGACGAGCATGATCTTTCCGGACTTTATTAAAAAATTCGATGCGGTGCCTTACGCCGAGTCAACCATAGGAATCGAGAATCTATTTAAGTTTTTCAGAGTGGACTTGGTCTGGAGAATGACCTACTTGGACGAAACGACTAGACCATTAGGTATTCGCGCTAAATTTGCCCTTAATTTTTAGTACATTAAACGCATGAAACTCTACACGAACAATATCCAAAAAAGCTACAAAGGAAAAAAGGTCGTTAACGGCGTTTCTATTGAAGTAAATCAAGGAGAAATTGTTGGTTTATTAGGCCCAAACGGAGCGGGTAAAACAACCTCTTTTTACATGATTGTTGGTTTGGTTCGGCCAGATATAGGAAAGGTGTATTTGGATGAAACAGAAATCACAAAGCTTCCAATGTACAAACGTGCCCAAATGGGAATTGGGTATCTTCCCCAAGAGATCTCAGTATTTCGGAAACTGAGCGTAGAGGATAATATTATGGCAATCCTTGAAATGACAGACAAATCACCATCTGAAAGAAAGGAAAGATTAGAGGAACTTCTAGAGGAATTTAATTTGAATGACTTTCGGAAAACATTGGGAAATAGATTATCAGGAGGAGAAAAAAGAAGAACAGAAATTGCACGTGCATTGGCCACAGATCCAAAATTCGTGCTCTTAGATGAACCCTTTGCAGGAGTTGATCCTATCGCTGTAGAAGACATCCAAAGTATTGTTTCAGATTTAAAAAAGAAAAATATTGGAATCTTAATTACTGACCATAACGTTCAAGAAACGCTTTCAATAACAGACCGAACTTATCTTTTATTCGAAGGGAGTATATTGAAATCTGGTACCGCTGAAGATTTAGCATCTGATGAACAGGTAAGGCGTGTCTATTTAGGGCGTAATTTTGAACTAAAGAAAAAAGTTCTTTAACGAATTAGGTTTACCAAACCTTTTATGAACTTCGCTTCAATTGGGTTTGCACAGGATTTATATTTCAGCGTATATATGTAGGTCCCATCTTGGCATTGATTACCCTGAAAGGTGCCATCCCAACCAGCTTCATATTCTCGACCATTGAAGATAAGCGCACCCCATTTATTAAAAATGCTTAAATCCCACTCATGTATTTCGAAATCTGTAATGGGTAGAAAAACATCATTCAATCCATCTGCATCAGGAATGAAGGTATTCGGGATATATATGGCAAATGGCTCCACAAAAACTTCGGCCCGAATTGAATCTGAGCATCCGAATTCATTATATGCTATTTGTAAAGGATAATCAGACCCAGACTGGGTATAAAAATGAGTAAAGTCAGACTCCGTTGTCATAAACTGACCCTGATCATAATAATAGGAAAAAGCCGTTGCTCCAATGGATTGATTTATAAATGAAACCTCATTGTCGCAGACGTCTACCTGTTTAGGATTTACAGAAAATCCAGCAGTTGGAGATGGATAAACATTCACCAAGTCTTGCTGCAAAAGATAGAGGGTATCAACACAACCCTCCAAAGCTATTAATGTTAGTCCTACACTATAATCGCCAATAGTATTGTAAGAATATGACGGGCTAACAAGGGTTGATGTGCTCCCGTCACCAAACTCCCAGGTATAAAGCACCTCTCCTTCAACCTGACTCAAATTAATAAACTGAGCCGACTCAGGAGCGCACAAGACACCATCTACAATCGTAAAATCGATGTAAGGCTCAGAAAAAACATATAGCAATGACTCTACAGAGTCTATACAAATATCATGGGAACCTGTAAGCTTTATTGATTGAAAACCAGGACTCGAAAATTGTATACCCGATACACTGAGCTGAGTAGAACTCTGAAGAGATGCGTTAGGACCAAAATCCCATATAAAGCTCACATCATCAGGGCCGCTAAATGTTGCCTGAAAATCAAACAAACCATCGGTGATGCACAAGGAATCACTGTGCTCAATTTCCATCACTAATTTTTCCTTGACCTCTATCGTTACACTTGCCGTATCTATACAATTCGGCGCACTACTTCCTATGAGTTCAATAGCATATATTCCCGGGTTATTAAACGAATAAGTAGGGTTGCCTAATGTACTTTGGTCGTCATTAGTGCCAGAATCGCCAAAATCCCAGAGAATATTCGAGACATTAATGAGTGTACTTTCAAAGTCAATCGTCAACCCCAAGCAGGAAACATAATCAGGCAGATCAATTTCAACGGATGGTTCATCAAAAATAAAGATAGAATCCTCGAATGATGTTGCACAATCACCATCGTCACCATAAAGTGAGATAATATGAAACCCAGGATTCGAGAAGCTAACTAAAGGGACATTCGCACCCGTCCAATTTTCAATATTTGCGTCAGGCCCAAAAGACCATTCAAAATTGGCGTTTTGATTACTTGTCAGTAGATTAAAGTCAAAGGAATTGCCTAAAATACAAAGTGAATCCTCTGCCGACCAGCCCACAGAAAATGGATTTCCTACCGTAATAGACATATATGCTGTATCTGTGCATGTCATTCCCGGGTTTACAACCAAGGTTGCCAAATAATCTCCTGGCCCTGGATAGGTAAACGTGGGCTCGAAAGATCCACTTATATCATTGGATTGCTCTGCAACGCCAAAATCCCAGGCATAAGAAGATCCTCCGTAAGAGTTATTTTCAAATTGGACAGTCATGCCTTGGCAATAAGAGACAAATGTAGAAAGGTCCTCCTGCTGAGGAAGTAAGGCCTGCATCGTTATATTGCAATCCATTACCTTAAAAAGAAAGTCCCGAATGGTTTCACTGATTAATACCCCATTTCTGAATTCTTGGACACGAACACCAACAACAAATAAACCCATTAGATTTGGGTTGACAAGTAATAGGCCATCGGCATCAATTTGAGTTAAAGAACCTGGCCCTAATGGAGCCTGAGGAGTAAAACCTCCAATCCATTGAATAGGAAAATAAGGTGGAGGTGGTGCTATGGGAGCCGGGTCAAAAGAATCACCTCCGGAGAACGGAGTCGCCATTGAATATACCAATTGATCTCCGTCTGGATCGGTTGCAACGTGATCAAAAATAATTTGCTCATTGTTACAAAGTAAAAATGGAGGGTAATTTGTAAACCGCGGGCTACTATTTTCAGTGAAACCTGTTTCAATACCAGGTACATGCGTCGTTAAGGTTAGTCCTGTATCATCAGGATTGACAATATTTACAATTGCTGGTCCTCTGCAACAACGCTGGTAGCTTACATCATATCCTCCTTGTATTGGGGGCAGATTAAGCACCGTCTCATAAATCGCACGTTCCACACAGATCCCGCCAGGAGCGGTTGCGCAAGGGTTGTCAAAATCTAAGGGAATAAAAACACTTCCTGCAAATGGAACCTGAATGGTCTGATATGAACTACCATTTGCCATGTACACAGAAAGCATTAAAGGATTATCAAATTCCGCACCATCAGAGGCACAATCACGATAAAGTGTAAGCACAAATTTATAATTGTTATTACCCAAATAATCATAATAGATGTCACCGCCAATGATGTGCGAGGCTCCTGCACAGAAGGTATTAATGAAAAATAAGAAATAGACGATGTATCTCATTAATAAATAGACGTTAAAAAATATTATTTGTTGTCTTTATTGACTTTATCTAGGTTATCAAGATCATGAATATCAAATTGGTATTCATACTTAAAGGTAGATGCAAATTTTGAGCCATTTATCATCTTACCACTTCCTTGAAGATCAAATTCAAGCTGTGTTTGAAAGAGCTCGCGCGCAATTTCACTATAATACTCGCTTTTAGTCGGATGTGCGGGATAGCATAAATTAAAAATTCCTGGTCGAGGGTTTTCAAGCAAAATGGTTAAGGCGTTTATGATATCCTTTCTATGAATCAAATTAACTGGAGTATTTCCGTTAAGATTTATTTTCTTTTCTAAGAAATAACGAACAGGATGTCGGTTATTTCCGATGAGACCAGCAAGCCTAAGTATCGTAGCTTTTTTTTGGAAATTGCGACCGATTTGCTCCTCTGCAAGTACAACAGAGTGCCCTTTTTTCAATGCACTATCCTCGTATACCCATCCTGAATGCTCCTGATATACGCCTGTAGAACTGGTAAAAATAAAATGGTCTACGGAAGAGAATTGTTTACAAATAGATTCGATTGTATGGGCATAATTCACCATTTTAGAAGGAGGAAGCATGACCAAAACCTCATCTACTTTTTGAGTCATCGGAACTTCAAATTCTATAGCACCTGATTGGGCATGAAAAGATATTTTTCGGTATTCAATAGCTGGATTGCTTTTTTGAAGGACCTGACTTCTTGTTGCAACGATAATTTTCCTTTTCGATGAGACCAAGGTGTCAACAACTGCATTTCCCAACCATCCAGCTCCAAAGATTAAAATCGTTTTCATGATAACAAAAATATAGAAGTCCGCGCAAGGAATCTAATCTGCTGATATTAAATCAATAAGAAGTAACAATAAAACAAAGGCGATTCGAGTAAAAAGTATAGTTGATGTTTGTTACCTTTGCTTAAAATTTTAAACTATGTACGACGTCATTGTTATTGGATCGGGACCTGGAGGTTATGTAGCTGCGATAAGAAGCGCTCAGCTAGGAATGAAAACTGCACTTGTGGAGAAATATGCCACGCTGGGAGGAACTTGCCTGAATGTTGGCTGTATTCCTTCGAAAGCACTTTTAGATTCTTCAGAGCACTTTCACAACGCTACACATACCTTTGAAAAGCATGGTATCGAAGTAGATAATCCAAAAGTGAATCTTAAACAAATGATGGAACGTAAAGATGAAGTCATAAGTCAGACCTGTGACGGCGTAAAATTCCTAATGGATAAAAATAAAATAGATGTCATACATGGCATCGGAACTTTTGTCAACAGCACAACTGTTGAGGTACTATCTGAAGACAAAAAGAAAAGCAAAATTGAGGGGAAAAACATTATTATCGCAACGGGATCTAAACCTAATTACTTCCCGGGAATGGAACCAGATAAAAAACGAATCATCACAAGTACTGAGGCATTAAAGATGAAGGAAATACCAGGAAAACTCTTGGTGATTGGAGCCGGCGTAATTGGCCTGGAGCTTGGATCAGTTTATAAAAGACTTGGTAGCCAGGTAGAGGTCATTGAGTTTGCAAAACAAATTCTGCCTACTATGG
>NYTQ01000064.1 GCA_002683585.1 Cryomorphaceae bacterium | reverse complement strand
CACCAAATCATTACTATCAGCAAGAACAACCCCCATGTTATTTAGAATAAGTCTAAACAAAAGTAAACATATCCATCGATATATTGTTCGAAATAGCACATATTCTGATAATCAGAAGGGCTAATTGGATACATATGTACACTCCTCCAACAGAATAAAGTTCATAATGAATTAGGCAAAATCATAATAGATATCATTACTTTTGGCCATGATCCAGACTGAAATAGGAACAGATCTAAAAAAAGCGAAGCTTCTTTTGGATGCGACAGAAATCATTTCCATTCCAACCGAAACAGTTTATGGGCTGGCGGCTAATGGCAAGAATCCTCTGGCGATTGCTAAAATTTATGTTGCCAAAAAAAGACCATTATCAAATCCGCTTATTCTTCACTATAAAGATGCATATTCAGCATTTCAAGATGTAACCAAGATCCCAAAGGAGGCCGAACTTCTGGCCGAAAAATTTTGGCCTGGACCATTGACCATACTCCTTCCTAAAAGAAAGAGCATACCAGATGCAGTTACCTCTGGTAGTCCTCGTGTTGCCATTAGAGTGCCTAGCCATGAATTATGCCTTTCACTCTTAAATACACTTGATTATCCTATTGCAGCACCAAGTGCAAACCTTTACGGACGAATCAGCCCGACTTCACCCGCGCATGTTCATGAACAACTCAATTCAAGAATTCCTTACATTTTGGATGGTGGAACTTGCGAAAAAGGTATTGAATCAACAATAATAGGTTTTGAAGACGATAATGTATGTATATATCGACTTGGGAGTACTTCAGTCGAAGCTATTGAGGCTTGTATTCAAAAAAAAGTTCATATTAATAACAAAACAGAGGGTAAGCAAAAACCGCAAGCAAGTGGAATGGTAAAACATCACTATGCTCCAAATACGGCAATGTTTTCCATTGCCGAAAAACATAAGGAAAAAGACTTTTCCAATTGTGGATTTATTGGTTTTGATACCCTTGACCCTGATTTTCCTGGTGAAAATCAATTTTTGCTAAGTGAAAATGGAAACATAGATACCGCAGCGAAAGAGCTGTATCGCTCCTTTCATATCATGGATGTGAAAAAGTTTAAATCAATTTATATTGAATTCATGCCCGAAAGTGGAATTGGTAGCGCTATCAATGATAGAATAAAAAGAGCAATCCAAAAATATACCGCATAAAAAAAGCCCTTTTTTCAAAGGGCTTTCACAATATTATTAATTTCTTTANTTCATATGTCTNCCATGACGGTTCTTGAACTTGTCAATTCTACCTGCCGTATCAACAAANTGCGCAACACCAGTAAAGAAAGGGTGAGACTTATGAGAAATATCAAGCTTTACAAGAGGGTAATCGTTACCATCCTCCCATTTAATTGTCTCCTTTGTTGGAGCACATGAAGGGCATAAAAATGCATAATCATTAGACATGTCTTTGAAGACAACAAGTCTGTAATCATCTGGATGTATCTCTTTTTTCATAATAGAATGTTCAAAAATGGATTGCAAAAATATGAATTTCTTTTTTAATAACATCAAAACTTTTCATTAAATATTTCATAACTAGTTTGAACATAGCTAAGGGGATAAGTCTTTTTGGTCTGCGCATAAAGTCTTCTTTCAATCCTTATTTTTGAAAAAAGCATGAAATGAGATTTACCTCTCCAAAATATATTGAAGATATAGCAGCAGTNCTCCAAAGAGATTTTCAAGGTCCTGCCAAGCATACAGTTAACGGGTTAAGTGAGATAAATCAGGCAGAAACAGGTGATTTGATCTTTGTGGACCATCCAAAATATTACAACAAAGCGCTCGCCTCAAAGGCCAATACGATCATTATAAATGAGCAAATCGAACGTCCTGATGGAAAGGCGCTTATCTTATCGGAAAAGCCCTTTGAGGACTACAACAGCTTGTGTAAAATCTTCTTCCCAAAAATAACACTAGGTTCAAATAAAAACCAAAAAATAGCTTCAAGTGCAATCATTGCNGAAAACGTTTCACTCGGTAACAATATTAAAATTGGTGCACATACACGAATCCTTCCTGGGGCGGTCATCATGGATAACGTAGATATAAAAGACCATGTTATTATAGGCCCAAATGCAGTCATTGGGCATAACGCGTTTTACTACAACACAAAAAATAGCAAACACACCCTGATGAATACCATAGGAGGAGTCAAAATAGAAAGTCATGTNGAAATTGGAGCAGCATCGACGATTGATGCNGGTGTATCATCCAATACGATAATTGGTGAGGGAACTAAAATTGACAACCTTGTTCAAATTGGACACGACACTGTAATTGGCATGAATTGTATTATCGCATCAGGAACAGGAATTGCAGGCTGCGTTACGATAAAAAATAATGTGTCAATATGGGGACAAGTGGGATGCGCAAGTAAAGTTACCATTAACGATAACGTTATTGTATTAGGGCAGTCAGGAATATCCAAAGACCTTGAGGAAGGAAAAACATACTTTGGGACACCTTGTGTCGAAGCAAAACAGAAATTCCGAGAATTAGCTGCCTTAAGAAACCTTCCAAAGCTATTTAAGAAATAATCATGTATACAACAAGAGAGCAAGATTTAGTGTACCAAAATGAGGTTAAAGAGATCAAGCTATTGTCTTTGTTGGAAATCACAAATGCAATCAACGAAAATGCTCCAGTAAAGCATTTGATGAAAATATTCACATTTATCCTTAAAGAGCAGCTAGGGTTTTCAAAATTCGTCTTGCTNATGAACCAAAAGGAATGGGAAAACCCTGTTAAAATTGGCTATAAAGGGAAAATTGATTTGGAAGCAATTGATAAAGAATTTAGTCGATTCAAGGAAATTACCATTATTGAGTCTTCAAAATCTAAAATTTTACATCAATTCCAGGTCATAATACCCGTATTCCACTCTGAAAAGCCACTGGCCTTTTTATTACTGTCTAGTAATCTAGATAGTGAGAACGAAACAAGCTATTTTTCATTTGTGCAGACGCTGACAAATATTATTGCGGTTGCCGTTGAAAATAAAAGGCTCGGCGAACAAAATATTATCAAAGAGCGAATATCGAAAGAATTAGAGGTCGCTTCTGAAATGCAAAAGCTATTGTTNCCCTCTGAACTTCCTTCAAATAGAAAAATGGACCTTTCTGCAAAATACATTCCAAGACATGCCATAGGCGGAGATTACTATGACTTTATACCCCTCGGAGATGACGAGTATATCATATGTATTGCCGATGTTTCAGGGAAAGGAATCAGCGCAGCATTATTAATGGCGAATTTTCAAGCTACAATTAGAACACTTTTTAAATACCAAAGATTTGAGATGCCGTTTCTGATAGAGGAGCTCAACAAAAAGGTAATGAGAAGCGCAAAAGGAGAAAAGTTTATTACTTTTTTCATCGCCCATTATAATGCACATACAAGACAAATGAANTATGTNAATGCGGGACACAACCACCCNTTTGTTCTGCATGGGCGTAAAATATTTATGCTCGACAAAGGATGTATTGGACTCGGTATGCTGGACGAAATCCCTAAGATAAATGTGGGAATGATTGAGCTAAGCCCCAACTCTACATTTGTTCTTTANACTGATGGATTAATTGAGCTNGAAAACAATGAAGGAAAGCTCTTTGGTGTTAACCAGCTTGTAAANGCAGCACAATCTTATGCGCCTCTNAAGATGGAAGATATGAATAACATCATCTTTTCAAAGCTTGACGATTGGAGAGGGGACCTAAGNTTTGTTGATGATACAGCAATATTTAGCTGCAAGTTCTTTTAGAGAAAANCTATCGGATAATATACATCTTTCCCAAGCCTTTATGGAAATATTGTTCCGTATCTTCTTTATTTAGGATGTCAATATCCTTACCATCTATTTTGGCTTTGACACGATACAGGTATACGCCATTTGCTAATAAATCTCCNAACTGATCTCTTCCATCCCAGGCAAATTCAGTGATGTTCCGTCCAATCTGTATAGGGCCTATTTCACCCTCGGAGATTTCTCTAACAACGCGACCGCTAATGGTCATTATCTGGATTAAAAGATCATCTGGTACGCGATCACCGGTGAGCTTAAAAACAAATCTAGTTTGCGTCGAAAATGGATTTGGATAATTCATGAGCTGCGAAATCCTTGATTCATGNATCACATCAAAATCAATTTGATACTCAAAATCACCAGACTCATTGCCCGACTTATCAGAACCCTGAACAAGAAGCGTNTNGATCCCGGACTTCTCAAAATAAGCCGGATAGCTAATTTTAAACTTGTTTTGATTTCCATCCCCCGGTATCCAATTCATTACAATATTTCCTGCTGCATCTATGAATGGAATGCGTGAAGTAATACCCTCAGGATCTGTAATAAAAATACCAAACAACGAGGTATCTGCATCTGAGTCCAAAAGCAAATAAGGATTCTCATCGTTTAACGAAATATTTATCTCCGAGGTTGGGGCGACGATATCTTTATTCAAAATATGAATGCCATTGAAGGTTACATCTAAAATTGGGTTAATATCTTCTGAAACTACTGTAAAAGGATATTGAAGCACATTGTTCAGGTGTGACTGTTCCGGCTGATCGGTGAGCGTCAAATTTAGATCCACATATGGATTTACCTCCATNCAGAAAAAATTTGAACCTACTAGGTTTGTCGTCTCAAAAGAAATCGTATCAGACAAGAATGCTCCAATACGAAGAGAGTCAGCCCTATCGTAAGGGATATAATGTTTTTCTTGATTCTCATCCAAAATAAAATATGAAACCAATAAAGAATCCATAGAAACATCACTAACGTTTGCCACGTCTATGGAAAATAATCCTTTCTGACCTTCCTGCAAGGTATCTGAGGGTGCCCANAGAAAATTACCATTCCCAACAATAGCTGCTTCCGGAATTGGATCATANAAAACATGCCAAAANTCCATCTGGGAAGGCGTTTGATTAAGCGGATCTGTATATTTGCTGAGCAGCTTTATTTTCGGATTCAATCCCACATCGATGATACTCTGCAGATTAATAATAGAGTCATGCTGGGTAAATAAAGTATCTATTGAACTTTGGTAATTTCCCAACTCATCTAAGAGCTGTATTTCTAAGTAAGTTGTATCTGCCGTATTAGACTCCAATGGATTTTGTTTCCAATGGATAGACTCCCACTCTTTCACAGGGCCGATTACAGGTGAAGCTTCAAATCCAAGCACCTCAGCACCAGAAATTAATGTGTCCAAATAAATATCTTCGTTGTTCTGAGAAAAGATTTCTACGACAAAATTAGGATCTCCTTTTCGGGTCAAAAAGATAAATGGTCGATTCGGCCTTCCAGGAACAATACTATCAGAACCCATCTCGGAAAAAGTTAAATACAAGTCTGGAATCAAGGCATCCCAAAGGTCATACCGCGTGGTCATCGGCGTATAAATCAGCACATAATTACCTGTTGGAATTTCATTTTCTATAAAATTTTTAAATGCGTTGAGCTCAGTGCTATTGGTTTGATTAAAGGTGAAATATTTCATTACCCGGTTCTCACAACCTCCATTGTCATTATTATTGCCAAAATCATTGTCTGGATTCGAGACTGAACCATTTGCATTAACGTAGCGTGTTCCCCATGCTTCAAGAGTTGCTTTGTCGACCACAGCGACGTGAAATTTCGAAGTCGTTGTGCAAATATTATAATCTTGTTGAATGCTATTTAAATACCAAGCATTATCATAATGCCCAGGTGATTGAGAGGTAGATTTACAAAGACACGAAATGTCTGCTTGAATAGGAGTGAATTCTCTATATTCGTTAGCGGGATTTAGTTCAACACCGTTGAACGAATTGGACACAAATTGTCCATAAGCATCTTGTCCCCAACCTCTTTTGTTTGTAATGTACTGAAACGACCTTTGCTTCCATATAAGCTCAGTATCTTCGAGCGCNACACGCCAAAAATATACAAGGCTATCCTCTAGCTGTAAAGGAGCAGAACTACCACTTGACTTATAAATCCAATCCGCAGGGTTTACGCTAAGTAAGCCTCCCTCAGTACTTAGATTGAATACTCGAGCAAATTGACTATNAAAGTCCGGTGTGGTATCCAATTCAAAACGATAGGTATTGAAGTCAGCCAAAGCGTCAATGGTCGATGCCTTTATACTAATTGAATCTATGGGAACCACAGCGAAGTTCTCAGGCCATACTGGCTCTATTCCATCTACATTTATAAGAAAATTCTTAACTACCTGATTGTTTATTAGTTCATCATACTGCTCTTCAATAAAGTCAGGGCGATCAACCTTAACAGTGAACTTATTAATCCCAATTCCTTGGCTNGATTGAAGTGGCANCTTNAAGNTCAAAGCNNTTTCATAGTTCAGTCCAGGAATATTGAAAACATAATTTGAATCAATAGTAGAATTTGGGAAGTTCCTATTNATGGTTAGGTCAAANGTATCTNTGATTGCCTTTCCAANATTGCGNATTTTAACNTTGATTTCAATTGAATCGGTTGCCAAAGATATATCCTCAGGGCCAAAAGAAACGCGAGAATCCGTAAGCTCTATTTCAGGAAGTTCATGCCAATTAAGGCGAATCATAGGATCACCATGAAGCGTCATTTGCATAAAAGTCGTCTCATATATCAAATTTGAACTTTCATCTAGAACAGAATCAATTGTTGCTTTTATGTGTCCTCCGATTGTTCCTCCATAATTGTGACGAGAAAACTGATCATAAAAATGATTTGAATAGGATTGCAATGCACCCGTGAAACCATAGTTAAGTGTTCCTAAATAAGCAATGACACCAGCACTTGGTGTCAAGACAAAACTTTCAGAATTAGAAGTGGAATTATGAAAAATATTCCCGTTATAGCATGAATTCGCTAGTAGTAGAGGATACCTACCCTCATTGTCCCAATTAGATGGATCATCCAAGTTAATATCAAAACCACTTTCTGTTGTAGAAAAGTGTCCGAAGAAATTCATCAGAGAAACACCTTCGCTTATGCGATCGGTAATACCTTGTAATTCGGTTGGGCTGATTGGATTGTCATTTTCTTTTGCAACGAGTTGAACATCTCCTCCAAAGTAATAATCCTCCGCCTTAGTCGCCATTACATTTAGGTAATTTTGAAAAGCTTGCTGTTCTTGAAAATCTTCTCCACCCGAAAAGTGCAGGATATGCTTCTGCCAGTCTTTAGTGCTTGAATTGTAAATATCATTCTGATTTTGTTGTGCATCAAATGCAATAATTTTGGATAAATAGGTCTGAAGCTGTGCTTGTGTTTTTACAGAAATCCTACCTGTAGGTATGAGTGGAGTCCATTTATTGGTTCCAGGAAGATTTGAGGTAATACAAGCGTCACAAGACGGCTGACCAAACGAAGGAACGAGTGAGTTTTGATAGGCCAAATTATTGGTTCTTGATCCAGGACCTATACTTGTTAATGAGGTTATATTGGCTTCTCGAATACCTTTCCCTAAAAGAAACAAACCAACAGGTTTAGCGCCTGAAAGCTCATAAACGTGGTGCGCAAATCTGCGAATTCCATTGATATGTTTGGGGATACCTCCTCCATACTGCTGATAAAGCTCCGCTACTTCAGCAGTAAGAACATTATAAGATCCACCATTTAAAGAGGAGCGGTGCGCTGCATATTCGTTCACAACAGGACCAAGCTGGTCGTTATAGACAAAAAGCAAAACACTTTCTAAATTAGAACTCGATGCGTAATCAGTAAAAAATCCCGTCTGGTTAACAGCTTTTAAAGCGTTTACTTCTTTAATACTATTGTCGCTTGCTATAAACACTTTTTGTCTGTCAGTCAATGTAGCGTTTGGAACCAAGCTTTGATATATTCCGTTACTTTCAACGATCGTTAATTTATATGGCTCTGCTCCTGTAACGAAAGCTACTGGGTTGTTAAATTGACCTCCAGTAATTTCAATTTTAGACTTTACAGCAGCTGAGTTAATGACCTCGAAATCAATAATTGATTCGGAAGAGAAGGACAAAGACCTTGGATAACGAAAGGACCAATAATTAATAGATTGGTAATCGGTGGCCACATTTAAATCACCTACTATGTTCACCTTAAAGTTGGAGTTTCCAATCGACGGAATCACATCTGCAGGAAAAGAGCCATTGACAAAAACACTTTGATAGCCAGTAAAAACAGAATCAACCAAAACAAAATTATTGTTTCCTATTGTATGTCGGGTATGGTGGTTCCCACTACCTGGATTGGTTTGTGCTGCATTAGAACGACCGACAACAACGGATTCGTAATCAACCAAAGGGGCATTTGAACCTTGGTAAATTCCTGTGAAATTTAATGTGCCGAAATCCCATGAATAGCCTGCGCTCCCATTTTTAGGTGTACTTCCCCAGCCTTCTCCAGGCATGTAAAAGGAACTAGAGGCATCTGCCGATTTTTCTCCTTCATTATAGCTATTTGAATAAAAATTAAAGGTTTCATCAACCACAAAATCATCAGCAATATAGTTTTCAAAGTCAATACTAGTCTCCTCAATAAAACGGAAATTATCCAAAGAAGAATTCCAGGTTAAGAAATACTGTAAAGTATCATTGTACAAGCTGTATTTTGGGTTACCAATCCATTCCTCATTATCGTATAATGTGGAATCTAGCCAACCATCATTTCTCTCGGCATAAAAAAGAATAAAATCTCCATTCTCAATGGCTTCATCTCCCCCATCTTGAATAAACAAAGGTATTTCCTTCTCTTTACCAAAGATTTGAAGATTTGAAGAGCTTAATGAAGACAACGGAACTCCAGCGCTTATTAATGTCGCATAATCAATTTTGTGAATTCCTGTCTCCACCACAGGAAATGAAAAATATTTTTGGTCATAAGAAATCCACTCATTCCCGTAGGTCTGTGCTCCAGCGAAGGTGCTCAAAAAAGAGACTACTAGAAAGAGACCTATTCTCATTTTTCAGCATTTTTAGGTTTATCTAAACGCAATTTAATGGAAAATATATGTGTGTAATAATTCGCATCACTCGCTCCGAGGCGTGTAAAGGCATAATCTAGAGAAAAACCTTTAAAACCTACACCAAGGCCTATGTTTGGTTGCATACCCCAATACTGACTTTCATCTAAATTTGAAAATTGCTGAATACTAGATATTCCACCACGAACTTGAACGAGCTCTTTGAATCCTATCTTAATACCAAAGTGTGGATCTAGAGAAAATGGATTGAGCTTAAGTAAGGTATTTCTCTTTCCGTCAGTTGTCACATCAATATCTATCTCTCCTCCGGCATACATACCCTTTGAACCCAAGTTATATCTGGTACTCGCTGCCAAAATCAGTCTGGGTAAGGTCAACTCCAATCCATTTTCAGGAATTTCATTTCCTGTTTGAAGAAAAATATTTTGTGTTTGTTCATCCAAGGTAAAAACCCAAGCATTAAAGGTGGATGTTACATCCCGGGCCATTAAACCAAAAGTAAAGTGTTCATTTCTTTTGTATTTCAAGCCTGCGTCAAGTCCGAAACCCCATGAGGTGGCAAAATCTCCAACCTTGCGGTAAATCACCTTTGCACTACCACCGATACTTAGACCTGGTACCTTAAGCTTTCTCGCATAGCTGCCAAAAAAAGCATAATCCCCGGCTGAAAACGAACTAACGTTGTCATAATTNATAGCGCCATTATTGTCAATAAGCTGNGTNGTATTTGGAATATCATCTACACCAAATCTAATNAAACCAATACCCAAAGNACTTTTATCATCNATTGCATGNGCTACAGCTAAATAATCATACTTAGCGATTCCAGCAAAATATTCAGAGTGCATNAATGAAACTTCAGCCCATTTACTCACTCCAACGAGTCCTGCTGGGTTCCAATAAAGCGCATTTGCATCATCAACATCAGCTACAACACTATTGCCCATGCCATAAGCCTCTGCACCCACTCCGAGGTTTAAAAACTCATTTGAATATTTGGGTGCAATATTTTGAGCGTACAAACCTGAAATCAAAAAGACAACAAACGCTAAGCATATTACTTTTAAAGGCATAGAACTAATTTAATACTAATAACAACAGAATTCGTTAAAAATTGTGTTCTTTGTAATTGAAAAATATAGATTCAAAGATATAGAACAACTATTGATTTTATATCATATTTTAAGAAAGACCATGTTCAATATTGCAAATTTACTTACCAGCATGAACCTCATATGCGGTATGTTGTCGATTCTTTTTTGCTTTAGTGGAAAATTAGATTTTGCTGTTTATGCCATATTTTTAGGAGCAATATTTGATTTCGCAGATGGTTTTGTAGCAAGGAAATTTAATCTGACCAGTGATTTAGGTAAACAGTTAGATTCCCTATCGGATCTCATCACATTCTGTGTAGCTCCAGGTTTTCTAATGTTTTTTATGATTATTTTAGGTATTGACTCAAGCGCTTTAATTGAAGCTTCTTCAAAAGGCCAAACCTTCTATAATTATTATGTTCTGCAGGAGTTTTTTACATGGGTAAATGCCGTTTTTTATCATGTTCCAAATAAGTTTGATGCAAGTATTAAATGGTTGCCCTTTATTGCATTCTTGATTCCATTTTTTGGTTTGTTTAGGCTTGCTAAATTCAATATAGACACACGTCAAAAACAGGATTTCATTGGTTTACCCACACCACTTACAGCCATTATCTTCTCTTTTTTTCCGCTCTACTTTTCACTCCACTTGAAAAACTGGAGCAACGAAATTGAATTAATTCAGCTTAGTTTTGATTGTTATTCTCTTTCTTTTATTGTTTTGCTATTCTCTTCTTTAATGCTGAGTCCAATTTCGCTGATGTCATTGAAAATAAACAAAATGAATCCTCGAGAAAATCAATTGAAATTATTTTTTATTCTCATTTCAGCAGTAAGTATTCCATTTTTCAAGGTGCTGTCTATCCCATTTATTTTAACTTTGTACTTCATTGTTTCAATCTATCATTCATTCAAAATAACTAAAGATGAAATTTAAAGCCGAAATTGATGTCATGCCACTAGATGCATTGCTTGACCCTCAGGGAAAAGCAGTAAGTAGTTCTATGGGGAATGTAGGTCTCCCTGAAATAGATGGCGTCCGAATTGGAAGACATATCAGACTTTTTGTGGAAGCAGATTCTCAAGAAATTGCTAAAGAAAAAGTAGATGAGGCATGTAAAAAAATGCTTGCCAATCAAATTATGGAGAGCTATACCTTTAGCTTGTCAAAAGCGTAAAATGTCCCGGAGGGATTTTTATACATTTAATCCAAAAGACAATACTTTTAATACCGAAAGGTATACCTGCCATTCCATTGAAGAAGTGGATCAAATGATTCTTGGAGCCTCCAAATCATACCATTTACTTGCAGATAAAACGAATCAAGAAATACATGATTTGCTGCTTTTAATTAAGGCAAATTTGATTTCGATAAAAGAGGACATCGTCTCGATATACTGTGAAGAGAGTGGCTTAACAAGAGAACGTTTTGAGACAGAATTTAAGCGTACCATATTTCAGCTCGGCCTATTTGCAAAGCATATTATAACAGCAGAATATATTTCTACTTTGAACCGAGAGCAGAAATTAAATAACAAGCATTTAGAAAAGAGAAAAATAGGAATTGGTCCTGTACTTGTTCTAGGTGCTAGTAATTTCCCCTTAGCCTACTCTACTATTGGTGGCGATAGTGTCGCTGCCTTGGCGGCTAAAAATCCAATCATTGTTAAAGCCCATCCTTTCCATGTTGGCACGAGTTCTTTGGTTGCTAGTGCAGTCCAAAAAGCAATAAAGGTTCTTGAATTTCCTGAACATACGTTTTCTCATGTCGTTGATGATGGTCACGAACTGGCTACTTATTTGGCAAAACATAATGAAATTAAGGCAATTGGGTTCACAGGTAGCCAAAAAGGAGGCGAAGCATTTTTAAAAATTTCCAGCGGTCGCAAATCTCCCATTCCTGTTTTTGCAGAGATGGGAAGCTCAAACCCCGTTGTTGTTCTTGAATCTGCTTTGAAAGAAGACAAAGA
>NYTQ01000063.1 GCA_002683585.1 Cryomorphaceae bacterium | reverse complement strand
TCCAGAAAATGACTTAAATGGTAATGGATTAGATTATGCTAAAGCATATGCTGTTGCAACAGGTGGTCATAGGGCAGGTGTGTTAGAGTCATCGTTTGTTGCTGAGGTTAAATCAGATTTGATGGGTGAGCAAACTATTTTATGTGGAATGCTTCAATCCGGATCATTGTTGGCTTTTGATAAAATGATAGAGGAGGGGGTATTACCGAGTTATGCAGCTCAACTTATTCAGTTTGGATGGGAAGCACTTTCCGAGGAGCTTAAAAAAGGAGGAATCACCCAAATGCTTTCTCGTGTTTCTGATGCGCATAAAGTGAAGGTGTATGGGCTTTCAGAAGAACTAAAAACAATCATGAGACCCTTGTTTCAAAAACATATGGACCGCATTATTTCCGGGGAGTTTTCTGCTGATATGATGAAAGATTGGAACAACAATGACTTTAATCTTTTGACATGGCGTGCACAAACACTTGAAACGGCATTTGAAAAAACAGAGGTTTCAGAACCTAGTTTTTCTGACCAAAACTATTTTGATCATGGAACCTTGCTTATGGCGCTTGTGAAGTCTGGCGTTGAATTGGCTTTTGAAACAATGGTTTCTGCCGGGATCAAAGAGGAGTCTGCCTATTACGAGTCTTTGCATGAGCTCCCATTAATTGCCAATACTGTCGCCAGGAAAAAGCTTTACGAGATGAATAGAATTATCTCAGATACTGCCGAATACGGATGTTATTTATTTGACCAAGAATGTCAGCCTTTATTGAAGGATTTTGTATCGAGCCTAGATGCTACTCTTATGGGTACGTCATTTCATCCTGCTGGCGACGAGTTGTTAAATTTAGCGCGAGTCAATGAATCCATTCAAGGGCATCCTATAGAAAAGGTAGGTCTAACCTTGAGAGCGGCTATGGCGATCGAGAAACAAGCGCTGAGTCATGTATAAAGTTGAGCTTTCTGCTGTTGAAGCTGCAGCCAGACGTCTTGAAAATGTTGCGCTCTGTTCTCCTCTTGGATTGAATGAAACCCAGTCTCGTAAATTCGGGGCCTCAGTCTATTTCAAACGTGAAGATTTACAACAGGTTCGATCTTATAAAATTAGGGGAGCTTTCAATAAAATTTCAAGCATCCCGCCAGAAGATTTAAAGAAAGGAGTGGTTTGTGCAAGTGCCGGAAATCATGCACAAGGTGTAGCATATTCTTGCGCGCGCAAAAAGGTTAAAGGAATGATTTTTATGCCTGCGCCTACACCCAAGCAAAAGATAGCTCAGGTCGAAATGTTCGGTAGTGAGTATGTTGAGGTGATTCTTGTCGGAGATACTTTTGACGATGCTTCCAAGCAAGCAAGAGAGTACTGTAAAACCAATGCAATGCATTTTGTGCATCCATTTGATGATGAAAAAGTGATTGAGGGGCAAGCGACGATTGGCCTTGAAATTTTAGCTCAATCTAAAGTAGGGATTGATTATCTTTTTCTTCCTGTTGGCGGTGGGGGAGTTGCCTCAGGAGTCTCAAGTGTTTTCAAAGCCTTATCTCCAAATACCAAAATTATCGGTGTCGAACCCGAAGGAGCGCCCTCGATGTCTACCTCAATTTCAAGTGGCGAAAATACACCACTTCAAGACATTGAAAAATTTGTCGATGGTGCTTCGGTGAAAAGAGTTGGTGATTTGAATTTTAATATTTGCAAGGAAAATTTGACGCAAATGACTACGGTTCATGAAGGCAAAATTTGTCAGACTATATTGGATATGTATAATAAAGATGCGATTGTGGTAGAGCCTGCTGGCGCCATGACTGTTGCTGTTCTTGACCAATATAGAGAGGAAATAAAAGGAAAGAATGTAGTCTCCTTGGTAAGCGGAAGTAACAATGACATTACAAGAACAGAAGAGATTAAAGAACGGGCGCTATTGTATGGTGGAGTGAAACACTATTTTATCGTTCGTTTTCCTCAACGCGCTGGAGCTTTGAAAGATTTTATTGAAAAGGTATTGGGCCCTAAGGATGATATCACGCACTTTGAGTATTCAAAAAAGCAAAGCAGTACGAATGCTCCTGCTGTGGTAGGGATTGAACTAGGGAATGCATCGGAATTTGGTGCCTTGAAAGAACGAATGATTGAATATGATTTTTACGGAGAGTATCTAAACAACAAACCTGACTTATTTCAGTTTTTGGTATAGCTTATTGAGAAAGTTTTAACTTTCTTATTTCTGTATCATAAAGGCTAAAATAACACAAATAATTATTGACCCTTCTCTTTCTGTTCCTTGTTGGCTTTACTAATCATCGAAAGATATCCCCACATGTACGCTGCGAAAATGATAAATCCGATAACAAACATTGCTGTATTATTCATCATTCTTTTTGATTTTCTTGGTTAGTATCTCTTCTAATCTGTCTTATGGCAACGGAAAATCCTAAAATGGAAGGGACCCATATACCAACAAATATGCCTTCAAGCTTATTTCCTGTAAACCAAAGCGTTACAGAGTATAAAAAGGAAAGAAAGGCCAATATTACAGGGTAGTACATGGACCACATTTTTGATATGTTCATAATTCGTTAAATTTTATGTTGTTGTTAAGAAACAGACTTGGAGTCGCTAAAATTTAGCCTTGGCTGTTTTTCAAGTTCAACAAATAAACATAAAAAATAGATGAATTGTTCGAATTTAACTTTTACAGTCCTCCATCAACAATGAAATAAGTCACTGTTTATTTAGCTAAATTTTACCCAGATTATAAAATCTGATTGAACAATTGATGGGTAAAATCTTGAAAGTTTTTCAATTTCTAAGGTCGCGCAAAATATCCTTACGCACGACATTTAGGTATTTTTGTCGTTTTTTGTCTGAAACAAACGGAACCGACCAAAACTGTTTTGTTTTAGTAAACAGCGAGAGCTTCCAACCAAACACAAAGGAATATACACCCATTACGAGTCTCAATTTTACAGAATTTATATACAACGTTTTAACAGGTAGCGCAGGAGCCCCGTGCGTGACGTAGGTCCGTAATTTTTTATTCTTCAGGAAAGGTTTGGGATAGGCGTAAAGTTTTGTTACGTTCACAAACTCATAAGCAAAACCAGGGGTGAATACCTCGTCAAAGAAGATTTCCATTCTTGGCGTAAGTCTAAACCACCAAACCGGAGAAATAAAATAAATCTTATCGGACCAAGTAACCAATTCTTTATACTTCTCAATAAGATCGTGTCGAGGCCGAGTGAAACTATCTCGATATAAGTCAATGGTTTTGAGCTCTTGATCAGAATTCTCAATGAGCTCAACAATTGTCTTGTATATTCCATTGTGACAAAAAGAAGCGGTGTCTGGATGACCAATTATGACAAGGTTTTTCATGGGCTTTTTTGTAAATTCATAACTCGACTAGCGAACTCAACGGTCGTTCTCTGAAATGTTAAGTTTAGCCTTGCTTGCCTCCAATATTCAAGTAAAAAACATAAAAAATAGGTGAATTGTTTAGAACACGTTTTGTCTTTTTCACATACGAGTAGATTTCGCACAAATTGGAAATTTTCATTTCCAATTATTTTACTCCAGAAAATACGTTGAAATGATGAAATAAATAAAAAGAGAGAATGCAAATAAAATGAACATCAGAAAAATATATTTTTCAGGTCCTTTTGTCGAAATATATCGTCGAATCCAATTTTGAACCTCAGGATATTTTTTAACGAATAACGCAAATAAAACAGCAATAACACAAGCTAAAAGCAGAAGCAGGCAAAAGACAAGTAAAAAAGTGGGTGGTTCTTGATACATCTATGCTAAATGTATAGAATTAATACGCCACACGAAACACCTTCTCTATACTTCCATCATCATAGACATAGATCAAAGGTGTGTTTGGCTTAAAATTCGTTTCTCTACCCATTAAGTCTAGGATTTGATAGCGTGTTCTAGTATTATATGAGAATTCGTCTATTCCCACTGTTGATGATGAGCACTCATTGTAACAGTTTTCACTAAATGATGTTTGAGTATCTACATATAAGGGAGCTGTCCAATTCGCAATTGACCACTCCACATTGTCTACTTCCATGCAAGTCAAATTAAAATTGTCATATACATAAATATATAAGCCTATATTATTTCCATTTGCAAGATTCAAACAAGTAAGTTGTTCATTATTGCTGCAGAAAAACTCAACTAAAATCGGGTTCTCGCTCACATCAAGACTTATAAATTGATTATTATTACAAAATATGACTGATAAGAGAGGANTCTGACTTAAATCGAGGCTCGTCAGTTGATTATTATTACAAAACAGGAACGATAAGAGAGGATTCTGACTTAAGTCTAGACTTGTAAGTTGATTGCCATCAATATTTAATGATTGTAAATTAACATTTTGACTCACATCTAAGCTTATAAGTTGATTACTGCTACAACCTAAACTAATTAAATCAGTATTCTGACTTACATCAAGACTCGTGAGTTGATTATTAAAACAATACAAAAAATTTAAATTAATATTCTGACTTACATTTAAACTTGTGAGCTGGTTATCCCAACATCGCAACTCAGTTAAAGCAGTAAAGGCTTCAATCCCTGTCAGGTCTGAAATGCCCAGCTCACTACAATCAATCATCCCTGTAAAAATACTTGCTTCAGTAACCTGTATCTCGGCATCTCCATTCGTATTTATTGTAGAATTACCCAACAAATAAGCCTTAAAGTTGGTATCAGGTATATAGACATCCTGCCCGATAATATTTGCAGATAACAGGACAGATAAGAATAGCAGAGTTGTTTTCATCATAAACAGTTTGTTGGTTTTTGTGGAAACGAGCTTAATCACAAATGGTTGTTTTCACAATAAATAATTTGTTGTTTTTTATATAAACGAACTTCATCCTTTGTGAGGGTGGGGAATTTAAAAAAATAAAAAAAAGGTGCTTTAATGTAATCTTCAAATACTGATAACAAGAAAGTTAAGATATAGTGAAAAAGGATCACTAATACTCTACACGAAACACCTTCTCTATACTTCCATCATCAAAGACATAGATCAAAGGTGTGTTTGGCTTAAAATTCGTTTCTCGACCCAATACATCGAGAATTTGTATGAGTTTTTTTTGTGAAGGCTTCAGGTTGGTCAATCCTACAGATGAACATGCTGGAACAATGCCATTATTACNATTGAGAGATAGTGCGTAATCATAAAGGGCATCACAAATGTATAAATTCGTACCGCTCCCATTGGAAAGTACGCATACACCAATGTTTAATTCTGGATCTACATACATATCGGTTGAAACGCCCATCTCTCCTCCATTATGTCCCCATAGATAAGCTTCTCCTCCGCTGTAATACAGCAGCTCCTTGTACCAATTTAATCCCTGAGAGTTCTGAATTGATGGGATCTGTTCGGTCCACATTTCATTTACAGATGAAGGTGTTAAGATTGTATTACCTCCCAAATTACCTCCATTTAAAAATGCAATCATAAAATTGGCTAAGTCCAATGAGGAGCTTCTCAGTTGTCCATCGGGGTAATCGGCAAATCCATAATGTGGATTGGCAACAAAATTGCCATTGGAATAAGAATAGGGTCGTGCCACTTCATTGGAATCAAGATCCGCCATGTGCCATGCTGTCTTCTCCATACAGAGGGGGTCGAATATAGATGCATCACAATAATCATCAAAAGGAGTCGCGCTTACAATTTCCGTAATATAACCATTCAGTGCTGTAGCCATATTTGAATAATTACGCACAGTGCCCGGTGTCTCACTAATAAAATTTTGATTGGCGTCGTAGTTTCCTCCCGCAAGCGTAAAGTAGTCTTGCATACAAACCTCCAAACTCATGGTTGGATCTGGATACCCATAATAATCGCCCATGGCAGACCAGTTATCCTTTATTGAAGATGTATGTGTCATCAGCTGCTGAATGGTCATCGGTGTTGCGCTTTGAACAGGATGCTGTAAAGGCCAAGGTAAATGTTCGTTAATGTCATCATCTAGCTCCAATATGCCATTTTCTTTGAGCTGCATGGTAGCGGTACCGGTGAATAGTTTCGACATAGATGCCAACAAGAACTGAGTACTGTCCGATACTGGAATGCCATTTTCAATATCAGCAAAACCGTAAGATTGAATCCAAACAATCTCTCCATCTTTTACAATTACGGTTGTAGTTCCCGGGAAATGCTCTTCTTCCATTTCTCCTTGTATGTATTCGTCCAAAATGGAACTTGGATTGGGATTTTGTGAATGACTATGTAAGACGATGAGAAATGATATGCAGGAGAGAAAGTACTTCATGTTGAGAGAATTAGTTTCTCCAAAGATAGTAAAGAAGTCATAAACGCCACTAGTTGTGATCGAGGCAGGATTACTTCGCTGCGACTTTCGGAGTTCGAACGGGTTCTCATCCTTTTTGAATACCAATAAAAAACCCCCGACTAAAGTCAAGGGTTATTGATTGTTGTGATCGAGACAGGATTCGAACCTGTGACCGTCTGCTTAGAAGGCAGATGCTCTATCCAGCTGAGCTACTCGACCAATAAAAAAGGGGGATGGGTTACATCCCCCAAGTCGGGGTGGCAGGATTCGAACCTGCGACCTCCTGCTCCCAAAGCAGGCGCGATGACCGGGCTACGCTACACCCCGATGAATTAGTCATCTTTTTGTTTTTCCAAATAAATTTGGAAAGTGCGTGCAAAAGTAATCATTTTAATTCCTTTTACAAACACCTTGCGGAGAGACGGGGATTCGAACCCCGGGTACCCGGTTAGGGTACGCTTGTTTAGCAAACAAGTCCTTTCGGCCTCTCAGGCACCTCTCCAATGTTCAATGAACGGAGGGCAAAAATAAGGATTCTAATGCTTAGAATAAAAAAAAAATGAAATTTTTTAGTGGTAGATGTATTTCCCTTTTTCACCATCTATGGTGACTTGTGCTTTGTTGGCTGATTCAACCCTTCCAATCACCTTTGCATCAACGCTAAAGCGCTTCGAAATTGCAATAATTTCCGACGCATATTGCTCCGGCAGATAGAGCTCCATTCGGTGCCCCATATTAAATACTTTATACATTTCTTCCCAGTTTGTTTTGGATTCTTTTTGAATCATATCAAAGAGTGGAGGTATTTCAAATAAATTGTCTTTAATGATGTGAAGGTTTTTTACAAAGTGTAAAATTTTGGTTTGTGCGCCACCGGAACAATGAACCATTCCATTTACCTTTCCTTTACATTCTTCTAAAATTGCTTTGATGATNGGCGCATACGTTCTTGTAGGTGAAAGAACCAGTTTACCAGCATCTATTGGACAATTTTCTACAATATCGGTTAGGGTTTTAGACCCACTGTAAACGAGTTCATCTGGTACTTGTGGATCAAAGCTTTCCGGGAATTCATTGGCTAGTGTTTTNTTAAAGACATCATGCCGCGCACTCGTCAAGCCGTTGCTTCCCATTCCACCATTGTATTCCTTTTCATAGGTGGCTTGGCCATATGAAGACAACCCAACGATNACATCTCCAGGTTGGATATTGTCATTTGAGATNACATCACTTCTTTTCATTCTNGCAATCACAGTNGANTCCACNATNATNGTTCTNACAAGGTCNCCAACATCTGCNGTTTCTCCGCCAGTAGAGTGAATTTCAATACCATGTCCACGAAGGTCCTCCAAAAGCTCTTCTGTACCATTAATGATTTGGGAGAGCACCTCTCCTGTGATGAGGTTTTTATTCCTTCCGATTGTTGAAGACAATAGAATAGGTCCTGTAGCACCTACGCAAAGTAAATCATCTAAATTCATGATTAGTGCATCTTGGGCAATACCTTTCCAAACACTTACATCACCTGTTTTTTTCCAATACATGTAGGCCAATGATGATTTTGTACCAGCACCATCTGCGTGCATAATACAGCAATAGTCATCGTCTCCAGTCAAATAATCAGGTACGATTTTACAAAAAGCTTGAGGGAATAAACCTTTGTCTACTTTTTTAATCGCGTTATGCACATCTTCTTTTCCAGCGGAAACGCCTCTTGATTGGTATCGATTGTCTGACATATTTTTATGTATGGTTACAAAGTTAGAAAATTGAATGGTCTAAGTGCTTTCCATTATCAATAAAAGACATTCTTACTTTACAAGTTCATAAAGTAATTCTACTTCAGGATCTATAATCACTTCGGTTATTGGATAGCTTGTTACGATATCTTTTCGGGTAGTTTCTTGTGTGATCCATATTTTTCTCTGAATAGTTTGCCCTTCCACACATTTTATGTCAACCGTGAGTGGGAAGCTAAAGACCCCTTCCTTTTGATTGATCTCGAGAGAAAGCTTTCTATTCTCAAAATTCGAATTTATTTGAAGCCTTGGGTGTCCTGCTTGATGAAGCCATTGATTGAAAAATACGCTAAAATCTCTTTCACATACCGCCTCTACTATATCCTGGAAGTCTTGAGAATTTGCATTAGAACGGCTATATTTTTGGTAATATGTTTGAATACACTTTTTAAACAACTCATCGCCGATTTCAGTGCGCAGCATATGAAGTACCCAAGCTCCTTTTTGATAGCTATTCGGATTTAACAAATCCATGAGGCTTACGTAATCAAAATCTACCACAGGATGATGATATCTTTTATCGAAATTCACTACCCTTTTTCGGTCCTGTTCTAATTGTGCCTTGAATGCCATTTCTCCTTTTGTTTCTTCGATGTAAATATTTGTCAGATATGTAGCAAAACCTTCACTTAGCCAAAGATGAGGCCAATCTTTTTCAGTAGCCGAATTCCCGAACCATTGATGGACAATTTCGTGTGCAATCAAGTTTTCAGCACTCTGGGTACCATTCAATGCATCTTCATCATAAAAAATACAGCCTGCATTTTCCATACCGCCAAATCGTGTTGTAGACTGAACATTGTCGAGCTTTTCAAATTCGTAGGGAGCAATGTATGAAATGTAGAAATCAAGTATGGATGGAGCCAAGCTTAAATCTTTTCCCGCTTCTTTTTCATTTTCAGGATAAGTGAAGCTTTGTATGACGATTCCTTCAACATTACCTGATACCTCCTCACTGAATTCAGCAATACCAACCACCATGACTTTTGTAGGGATAGGAACAACGGATAAATAGCGAAATGTTTTTACTTTTCTTCGCTTTTCCACTGAAGTCAATTTTCCGTTTGCAACAACCGTGTATTGCGCTGGTACATGCACAATAAATTCAACACTAGCTTTATCAGAAAGATGGTCATTACACACAAACCAATTCTGTGCTCGGTTTGGCCAATTGTCACCAAAAAAAGTCCGCTTACCAAATTTATTTTCCCCAATAACGAGACCATCAATGGGCACTCCCTTAAAAGAAATATTGAGCTCATAGTAATGATTTTCTGAAGGAGTATTGACAAATACGTATAAGCTATCATTTTGATGCGAAAACTTTAGCTCTTCCTCTTTATGCGATACAGATGAAACGCTCATGCCATTACCATCAGTATTTATTGATTTTANATTAAATNCGATNGGTTCGTTTCTATTGAGATGTGAAAAGGATATTTTTTCTAATACTTCGATTGTATCTGAGAGATCATTTACAGATAGGTCTATCTTATAATTTCTTACATCGATTTGTTCGATTTGTGCAGCACAAATTTTGATAAACCAGGGTAATAGGAAACTCAGAAGGAAATTTAGTTTCATCTTCATAGCCTTAAAAATACATTATTTAAAGCCGCGGTTCTTTTTTATGTTTTCGTAGGCCTCCTGAATTTTTAGAAANTTCTCTTGTGCTCCTTTTTGGTACTCTTCTCCCATCGAGGCAACTTTATCAGGATGATGGGTGATTGCCATTTTCCTGTATGCTTTTTTAACCTCCTCATTGCTCGCGCTTGCAGTGACTCCAAGAATTTTGTAATCGGAGTTNACATCTCTATAGAACATATTTTTTAGGCTAATAAACTCTTGNTGAGAGACCCCTAAAAGATTGGCAATATTTTCAATNCTTTTGAGCTCAGATTCTGCCACATTCCCATCTGCCTTTGCAATACCAAATAGATAATGAACGAGCTGTGCGCGAACCTCAGCCGGCATTCTATTTCGAATATCACTACAGATTTCATTGAGTGGAATTCGATCAGAATCTAAGAACTGCTTTAAGACCTGCAGATGTCTTGAGTTAAATTGGTTNCCGAATTGTTGCGAAAAAAACTGCTTCACATAATCNAGNTCGGCTTTCAGTACTTTTCCATCGGCTTTCATGACCGNAGCAGACAACGCCATAAGCATCGTTGGGATGTCATATTTAGACGAGCTTTGGCGATAAAACTCAAAAGGATCTTGTGCAAACCCTCCCTGTCGACCNTGACCTCTTTTTTGCTGTGTTCTCCCACTTTCGAATAAAGATGCGATAATGAATGCCAGTATAGCCAGCGAAACCCTTTTGGTGGCCAAGTACACAAAAAAAGCAATTAAGAACTTTTGCAAAGAATATTAGATTAGCTAAAATAGGGGGCCTAAGCCCCCTGTTTTGATTATGATATTTGTTCGATATTTCGCTCTACGAAATCATTTAAGGCTTCTCCTTTTAGCAAGCCTTGGCTTAAAAGTGCAAGGTCAGTAAGCTGCTTTACTGCCTGCTTTTGATCCTTCTCTTTTTTCTCAAGTAATGCACTCACCTTAGGATGGTTTGCGTTGACAACGAGGTGATGCATTTCTGGNAATGCACCAAACATTCCTCCGCCACCCATACGCTGCTGCTCCATCATTCGTCTCATAAATTCAGGTTGCGTAATGATGATAGGNGCCTCATCTTCGGACATAGACTCAAATTGAACCATGAACTTTTCTTTGTTGACATTTCCCTCGAAAACAGGTTTTAATTTTTCCTCATCCTCTTTAGAAAGCTTAGATGGAATATCTTCTGATTTCTTGATGAGTTTNTCTAAAGAATCTGCATCAACTCTTGAGAATGTCATATTCTCATTTGTTGTTTCTAATTTTTGAATCCAGTGCGAAACCAATGGCCCATCTAGATGCAATACATCATACCCTCTGTCCTTNGCATTCTTTACAAATGAAAATTGCTCCTCTGCATTATTGGTATATAAACAAACTGTTTTACCATCTTTATCTGTTTGTAAAGCTGCGATTTTGTCTTTGTACTCGTCCATAGTGAAACAAGTTCCTTCGGTGTTTTTGACCAATGAAAAGCTTTTGGCTTTATCCGCAAATTTCTCGTCAGAAAGCATCCCATATTGAACAAAAATCTGAAGGTCATTCCATTTTTCTTCGAAATCTTTGCGGTCTTTCTTGAACATTCCCGCCAGCTTATCAGCAACTTTCTTCGTAATATGNGAGGAGATTTTTTTNACNTTGCTATCACTCTGTAAGTAGGATCTAGAAACATTCAAAGGTATGTCCGGGGAATCAATAACACCATGAAGTAGTGTNAAAAATTCGGGAACAATTTCCTCTACACTATCGGTAATAAACACTTGATTNGAGTATAGNTTGATTTTATTTCTTTGGACCTCAACGTTCTCTTTGATTTTTGGGAAATATAAAATCCCTGTCAAATTAAACGGATAGTCAACATTTAAATGAATGTGAAACAATGGGTCATCAAAGGTAGAAGGATATAGCTCCTTGTAAAAAGAGGCATATTCCTCATCACTCAAATCTTTTGGCTTCTTCGTCCATGCAGGTATCGGGTTATTTACATAGTTAGGTACCTCAACGGCTACTCTTTTAACTTTCCCATCATCATCTTTTTCTCCTTCNGGGGAATCGATGTATTCTGTCTTGGTTCCGAATAAAATAGAAACAGGAAGAAACTTACAGTATTTGCTTAGGATACCTGATATTCTCTCTTTTTCAAGAAATTCTTTAGATTCCTTGGTGATGTGTAATACGATTTCTGTTCCGCGATCAGCTTTGTCAATGTCTGTAATAGTATATTCTGGATCTCCATTNGATTCCCATTGAACTGCCTGAGAGCCTTCGTGTCTTGAAAGTGTTTTAATTTGAACTTTGTCTGCGACCATAAATGCAGAATAAAATCCGAGTCCAAAGTGTCCGATAATTTGTTCGGCCCCTTCTTTCCCTTCATATTTTTTTACAAACTCCTCTGCACCTGAAAAAGCAATCTGATTGATATATTTATCGATTTCGTCAGCCGTCATACCAATACCATTATCCTTNATGGTAATGGTTTTTTTCTTTTCGTCAAGGATGACCTCAACCTGAAGATCACCAAGCTCTCCTTTATACTCTCCATTCGAGGAAAGGAATTTTAGTTTTTGAGAGGCATCTACCGCATTGGATACGAGCTCTCTGAGAAAAATCTCGTGATCCGAGTATAGAAACTTTTTTATAATTGGAAAGATGTTTTCCGTTTGTACGTTTATATTTCCCGTTTTCATAATATTTTTTTTTCAAGTNATCGCAATAGGTATGCCATTGTCAAAAATGTGACACTTTGTCTTGATTGACTGCAATAAATTGTCATTTCGAGGAAATTCTGGCTTCAAAACTTGTATTTTTGCTTTGATGGCGGTGGTCAATTTTTTATTCCCTGTATTAGTTTTTTTTGGAATCATCACTATGGTTTCAAANCATNATTTTTTTAAAAACAGTCCNTTTTCCTCACGTTCATTGCAGCTGGCATTTGCCATAAGAATCNTTTCTAGTCTTGTTGTCTATTTTCTTTATTCTTATTACTACCCNGTAAGGGCTGAGGCTGATACTTTTAAGTATTTTGATGATAGCTATTATATGNCTCAGGCATTTTGGGAACACCCTATTGATTTTTTTCAAATGCTCTTCGGTATTGATTGTAACACGGCATATTTTCATGACAACTACTTTAATGATATGTCTAACTGGGTTAGGTCCTACGACAATGGTCTTCTAAACGACAATCGTTTAGTGATCCGCTTTAATGCTTTTCTTAGGATCTTTTCATTTGGCAATTATCATATTCATACTTTGATTTTTAATTTCATAGCATTTATTGGAAGTGTTTCAATGGGGAATGTTTTTTACGCCGTATCGAAATCAAAGCTTAAAAGTTATTTGGCAGTTTTTATAATCCCATCTGTAGTTTTTTGGAGTTCAGGAATCTTTAAGGAATCCATACTGCTTTTCGCTTTAGGTGTGTTTTTATTTCATTTTTACANTGCCTGTATTGGTAAGTGGAGTAAAAAAAGAGGGGTTATTTTATTGGGTACATTNGGGNTATTAATTGTAATGAAACTATATGTATTTGTGGCNTTTCTCCCGGCTTGTATATGCTATTTCATGTCAAAAAATAAAGANANANCTTATTGGACCTACTTCCGGGTTTATGGTCTTTTCTTTTTGATAGGAATGGGTTTGGCTGTGGTCGCTCCTCAGTATAGTTTTATTGATTTAATCGTAGATAAGCAACGCGATTTTATAAACTTATCTAAGTTTTATGAGGTCAATTCTGCCTTTGCTATGGATTATTTGGAACCAACCTTATGGTCATTAATCAAGGCCAGTCCTGAGGCAATACTCAATGTATTTACAAAGCCATGGTTGGGCGAGGTAAACAGTTTGTTGTTTATACCACCGCTTTTTGAAAATTTACTTTTATTTTTTTTACTCTTGATTTGTTTTTCATGGCGCAAAAAACTGAGTCCAAACCAAGCTCGTTTTGCTTTCTTTTGTTTGTCTTTCACTATGCTTGTTTATTTGATCATAGGGCTAACGACGCCGATCACAGGAGCTTTGGTGCGCTATAAGATTCCTGTCGCTCCTTTTTTATGGTTTAGTATTTTACTGATTTTGAATACGCACAAATTCCCGAAAGGGTTAAGAAAAAATAAATTATATCAATGGCTTCATTCATACTTATAACAGGTGCTAGCTCTGGATTTGGAGCTGCCACCGCTAAATTATTCGCTTCTAAAGGCTTCGGGCTCGTTTTAATGGCGCGCAGAAAAAACAAATTAGATACTTTGGTTAATGAGCTTCCTGAGAATATTGAGGCACATATTTTGGTTGCCGATGTGCGTAATGAGGAAGTAGTCACAAACGCCATAAATAGTCTTCCAAAACATGTTAAAACAGCTCTATCTATTTTAGTCAATAATGCGGGATTGGCCGTAGGTAAAGGTCCAATTGATAGAGGTTTAATAGATGATTGGGACCGAATGATAGATACCAATGTTAAAGGACTATTGTATGTTTCAAGGGCCGTAATCCCATTATTAAAAGCAAATAACAAAGGACATATTATCAATGTAGCAAGTATTGCGGGTAAAGAGGTTTATCCGGGAGGAAATGTTTACTGCGCTACGAAGCATGCTGTGGATGCACTATCTAGGGCGATGAGAATAGATCTTGTAAATTACAATATCAAGGTCAGTAATTTAGCGCCAGGTGCAGCGGAAACAGAATTTTCAATAGTACGTTTCAAAGGAAATGAAGCTCAAGCAAAAACTATTTACGATGGATATGATCCCCTCGTCGCTGAGGATATCGCCGAGACATTGTGGTTTATGTGTTCAAGACCTGACCATGTAAATGTGAATGATATTACACTAATGGCAACTGCGCAAGCCTCAGCAGCCGTATTTGCCGATAAAGATTAAGCTACTATTCTACGCGTTTCCAAACAAAGTTGTTTGTATCGTTACTTTGCTCAGAAATCAATTGTATTTTTCCTTCTCCCAGAGATATGAGGGTTAAGAAATTCTCTTTTGCTCCCTCAACAGCTTGCTCTTTGTCTAGACTTAAAACTAAATCGCACGCTGCATCCTCTAATGAAGATGGGCGGTCAGAAAACTTCATTTCTCTTTTTTTACCCATAATATTCATGGTGATTTTTCCCTTCTGTATTTTTAAGGTAATGGCTTCCATTTGCTTTTTGACCTCTTCAGGAATTTCTTGGTCTGCTGAAGCCAGTCCTTTTTCAATCATTATTTGATTAGTTCCATCAAAATCTAGGTGATAAGAACCTTTATATGGTGCAACATGTTTTTGCGCAAATCCTAGACCGATGAATAGGAAACTAAGTAAGAGTAATTTGTATTTCATGAATCTAAGATAATAAAATGTGAGAGAATTTGTCACTTCCCTATATGATATAAAAAAAGCCCATATTTACTGGGCTTTTTAGAGGTCTCGAGCGGATTCGAACCGCTGTAACCGGTTTTGCAGACCGGTGCCTAAGCCACTCGGCCACGAGACCATTTTACTTAAGCGAGCCAAAAATACAAAATTCCAAAGAACCGCTCAAAACTATTCTACTTTGATTAACCTTTTATTGAAAAACGATCCATTAATATTTGCTGAAACATAATATATTCCGGCAGGAACAGGTTTATTATTACGCATTCCATCCCAGAAAATTTTGTTGGAATCAACAGCACCAAATACTTTGACTTTTTCACCCAGGGCATTATAAATCAAAATTTTTCCATTTTGAATCACCTCCTCATCAAAAACCAGAGACACGCCATCTTTAAAGAACGGATTAGGATAAGCGTGAATTGCAGATGAATTTTCGTTTGTTATTTCTTGTAATCCAACTGTTGTTAATTCAGATAGGTCATAGGATTCATCTCCTTNNANATAGGGNAAATANTGNAAATAGGTAACGAACATCTCNTCNG
The DNA here is from genome assembly GCA_002683585.1 of Cryomorphaceae bacterium. Next base: position 8,296 of record NYTQ01000063.1, on the reverse strand, counting down.
TAGTATTTAGNCCAAATTGTACGGACTGCGGNGGTGAAAAAGGATTGTGAATATTNGATGCNGTATTGTCAAANGTTCCNTAAGNTTTAAGNTTAGANCCTGCAGGNAGTTTNTGAAGNTATCTGAATTTNTAAAAATCTTGCCAATCGAAATCCCAATGTGGGATATGAATCAAACTGACAGTATCTTGTCCAGGTTTAACGCCATAAGCTCCTATTTCTTTACCCAATAAGTGCATGTGGGGGAATATTGAATAAAGTGAATAGTCGGTCTGTGTTGTCCCAGAGGCAGGGTATCCAGCCCCAACGTTCGTGACTTGGTTTGCGGGAAGATTAAAGGTATAATTGATTAAAAGTGGTTCTGAAATAACTTCACGAACAGCTGTTTCTCCTGGAGGATAAAAGTGAAAAATCACCTTGGTGCTATCTACTAAGCCATAGCTNCCAATAGGGTAGTGCATATTTAAGTAGATTTTCGCTCCTACGTCTACGGTTACACCAAGTTTTATTGGGTCTTGATTGGGAAAAATAATGGGCGTGGCACCCGGTGTAAATCCGCCGACGAGTTTTGTGTTAAAGCTCGATGGGCTTGCGCAATTTCCTCCTATTGTATCAGTGACNTCTGTTCCATTTTGATCCACATAAACTAAAACATGATGAACAATTTCTGGATTTCCTGGAATCACCTCAACGGCTTTGATTACACGTTGCTCTGTTAGGTTTGTTGGTAGTGAAAAACANACATAATCGTCATTTGCAATGGCTTTACTTGCATAAGTTGGGATTTGAACTTGTAAGTCACCATTGCCAAGAATACTACCTTCATTAAATACAGGCGGTGGAGGTGTTTCAGAAGGAGTGCCTTCTGGATAACCAGATGTCATCCAATCTAAAATTGTCGTTTTTTCTGAGCTATTTAATGTTCGGTCATGTAAGAATTCAGCGGATGGGTTATTAGGTGGCCACGGGGGCATTTTTTCTTGGTATACCGCATCATAAATGGAGCTTGCAACCAAGCTAACATCCTCATGTGTCATTAATGGAAAAGGTGCGCCCCCGCCATCATGGTGACACTTGGCGCATTTTTCGTAAAAGATTTCGGCTACCTCACCGCTCCAGGTTTGTCCAAAGGAGAGCAAAAAATTAAGCGCTACAATTAATGTAAATATGGTCTTCATGGTCTATGATTTGGTTCAAGGTAATGAATTTGCGGAGGAATTAAAAACTCACCTTTTCACAATCGGTATTGCACTGCGTTTTAAGTCACTTTCAAATATGACGTAATACATTCCGCTGTCAATATTTACTAGGTTCAATTCAATAATTTTAGAGCTCTCAGAAAAGCCGTAAATAACCACTTGTCCCTGNATATTTATGAGGCGATATTTTGTGTCGTTCGGAAGTTCAATTTGAATTTTATCCTGAAATGGGTTCGGCCAAATTTTAATCGAATGATTCAATTCGTGCAATGAAGAGCAGTTTTCAACTGTTATCTCCTGAGCTTCAGATGAAATACAACCTTCATTGTTGTAAGTGTAGCTAATCAGATGTGTGCCAATACCCGAAAGGCTAGGGTAGAATATGTTTCCATCAATACCATTTCCGCTAAAAACACCCCCTAAAGGTATTGCCTCTAGATTGATTTCTATTGATGTGTCGCAAAAGGTTGTATTGGGCAGCTCAAATACAACAGGAAGGTATTCGCCAATAATTAACTCAATACTGTCAGCGTCTGGACAAAGACCTGTGGTTTGATGTATGATGATATGCGAGCCCTGTTCTGATAAATTTGTATTGATTGCTCCGTTAATGGTGTCCAAGCTCAAGCCAGAATCACAACTATAAAAGCCTATTTCTACGTTGTTATTTTCGATCAAACCATCTCCAATGCACAAAACGGATGAACCGTAATCAAATAGCGCTTCATTCGTGGTATTGTATATAATGTTGACTGAATCTGAATAATTGGATGAGCAACCATTGTTGTTGGTGTAGTTCAAGAATAAAATGCCTGAAGATGAAATGCCAACACTGTCCTGAGCTGAAATATTTTCATTGTCTAANACCCATGAAAAGGAACCGCCAGTTTGGTTCGATGAAATATAAAGTTCAGTCCCTTCACACAACGCTAANGTGTCTGACGGGACATTTAGTGTAACGGTGCTCATTGGGAGTCCAAAATTAATTTCGTAATGATTAAATTGATTACAGGTTAAAACATTGNTTGACGTTGGACTNACGGCCAGCGCGTAGGTCCCTACNGGTAATTCTGCTGAAAGCGTATTTTGCGCACATGCATTNAACGAAGCTGAAGCAACTACTTGAGGAACATTACAGTTGGCGATATTGAATACTTCTAGCGTAATTGGGAATTCTGAATTTTCCGAGATGTTGAGTGTACCCGGNTCATTTATTGTAAATCGGTACCAATCATAATCTTTTATTCCGTTTTGGACCCTTGAGCTTCCGTAAATACTTTCTNCGCAGNTGACATCTTGATATGACGGCTGTATTGCAAAACAGCCACCGTTTTCATTCTGCCCACAGAGTTCAGCTTCGCTGTTGCTATTGATTCCTGGAGAAATCGCACATTGCTCAAATGCTTCGATACAAATTGTAAAATCCATGGTATTCGGAACCCAATCATTCCAATCATATATGCGCGCATAATAGGTGCTGCCAACAACTAAATTATTGCTTATTGTTGCTTCTTGATCACCTTCATATCCATTATTGATACATGCCAAAGAATTTAGATTGGCGCACGTGCCACTGTAAATTTCCAAAACTGCATCCAGNNCACTTGATCCAAGAATTTCAATACTTGCTGCATTGGTNTTTGCTGTNAAGGTATACCAAACGTCATTGTTAGCNNNCCCATCGCATCCAGGCATAGTCTCAGTTGCAACTTGAAGACTACCAGTTTCTGGAGTACAGGAAACTGCATGGTTTAATTCTACAGCCGTTTCACATTCATCATTTTCTGGTGCGGCAAGCGAAGAATAATAGGTGAAAGAATCAATACCAATATAGTTTGAGTTACTTCCTCCTGGCCCTCCATCGGGAACAAAATANCTAAAAGCTATTCGGCCATTTACTGTTCCATTTAGTCCTGATATTATAACGGTGTATTGCGTCCATTCTGAAGGATAGCCTGTTGATGTAAGGTCCGGATTAATGCTCAATAAAAGCATGTTGAAGTCTCCTGTATCTTCTGCAGAAAATCCAGTATAAATTGAATTCCCTGCNGAACTCATACGNACCTCGAGTCTGTCCGGAAAGACAGGGGTGAAGTTTATCCTTCTAGAATAGAAAGTAATAACGTCTCCATTGTTAAATGTTCTCGATGGTGAGACAGCCCAATTACTGAGCATTACAGGCTCTNATGAATTGGAACTCTCATAACCAACGCCCAAGAAAGCTGAACCATTGTAGGCATTGAAATTATTTATATTTCCATTTCCCCAATTTTCATTAGGTGAANCACTATTGTTTAAGAAATACCAATCACTTAGGCTGCTTAGATCTTCAAAATCCTCAATGATTGTTTGGCCGGTACCTACAAAAGAAGCTATACAAAAAAAGACTAGTGCAAACCTATATGCCATTTAGATTACTGTATCAATTCAAATCTAGATGTTTTTGAAAGAATACCGTTTTTCGTCTCGAGCTGGATAATATAGCTACCATTTTCAAATCTTGAAAGATCTATATTTAATCCATTTGTACTTCCTTTACGCGTAAGAAGTTCTTTACCCTGAATATTGAAAATACGAATATTGTCAAATTCAAATTCTGAATCTATTGAGATGAATCCATTCGAAGGGTTCGGATATATTCTGAACTCCGTTTGCGCCTGAGATTCGAGTTCGGCAGCACCACAGATTTCATCCACTGGATTACCATCACAATCATTTATCGCGTATAAATTTGCCTCCTCACTTGGCTCATTCTCAGGTTGTAAGGGAGTCTCATTACAGTCCATTTGAATCACTAGGAAATCTCTGATAAAGTCCACTGTTAGGTTCATTAATCCNGCATCTCCTGCATAGGGGACATGTCCTGCTCCTTCATATGTGTAGAAATATTCTTCCAAACCTAATGCACANGCACGTTCATGAAGCATTCGGCTACCGTCTAGATACATCAGCGGAATTCCAGGGTTTACAATACCTCTGTTNTAGGTAACCGTACCATCATTTGTACCATGAAACGAACAAAGAGGAACGTCTCCTGCTTCCATCCAGCTATATCGAGCTAATGCACCACATCCATTAATAACACCTTGCACATTTGATGAATAGCCNGGGTTTCCNCTTGTTCCCTCAAGACCTCCCATAGATTGGATGGTAGATTCATTGAGATAATCTTGAATTTCACAAGCATCATCTAAGTACCCTACATGAAGTGCAGTGATTGCACCTGCAGAGCTCCCACCGATAAAAATCTTATTGGTATCTATTTTATAATTGTTGACTGTTTGTTTGTCTTTGTAAAAAAAACGAATTGCTGCCCTTAAATCTTGTGTCGCTCTCACCACTGCCTTCACCGCATTTGCTGAATCAATAGGAAAGAATCCTAATCTGTAGTTGATCGAGGCACAGGCATAACCTTTTTTCGCAAAGCGCTCAGAAAACTGCTCCATATCGTAGTCGGTTTTGTCTCCGCCTATGAAACTTCCTCCATGAACCCAAATTAATAATGGGCGCTCAGTTTCCGTATCACCCTCAGGTTCATAGAAATCCAATTTGAGGGTATACTGTCCTCCGGTCCATGTTGCGTTTTGTCCAAATTCTATATCAGATGTAAGATTGAAGTCACTAAATACGTCACTAGCATATCTGCCATCGGTACATGGCGATTGAGCATTTACGCTAAGTATAAAAAATGCTGTAAAAAACGGAAGTAATAATTTTTTCATGATATATTTATAGTTTATAATACTGTTGCACAGCGATTTAAAAGGGTTTAGTGGCCTTGTTTTTTCGCTTCTAATAATCGCATTTCTCTTTTTTAAAGTTGAAAAATACGGTGCACGAGTCGATTCTCTATAAATATATTAATTATTGTCTTAAAAATGAATATCGCGATTACAATTCCTAAAGGTTTTATAATCTTATTCAGGCATTCACTTCTACAAGCTCGTCCTTCTCTATTTCAGCATCTAAATAGCTTTGAACAATGTCAATCGCATTATCAATCACATCGCTCAATGCTACAATATATGTTCCTTCTTCAGCTAAAGAAATTGCATGCTTGATTGCTTCAACTTCCAATGAAATCACTTCATGCGTCACGGATGCATCACCTTCCTTAAGCCCCTCAAGTATAAGGTCGATAATTTCTCCTTCAGTACGACCCCTCAGGTGCTTTTCTTGTCTTATGATCACATGGTCAAACATTCTAGCTGCAATGACGGCACATTCTTTAATATCTTCATCTCGTCGATCACCAACTCCTGAAATTATTCCGATTTTTCTAGTAGCATCTACGCTTCCAAGAAAATCCTCAATTCCCCTGTAGCTTGTTGGGTTGTGTGCAAAATCAATCAGTACCTTGAATTTTGAAAACTCGAAAATATTCATTCGACCTGGTGTTTGCGCAGCACTTGGAATAAAAGTGGCTAANGATAATTTGATTCCNTCTGTTTTNAANCCNTANAAGTATGCNGATANNGTAGCCGCCAAAACATTNGCNATCATAAACTTTGCTTTNCCGTTCATCGTTAGTGGAATNTGTGTNGCTCTTTCAACCCNNATTTTCCAGTCNCCCTTCTTAATGGTAATGTATCCATTCTCATANATTGCTGCAATNCCNCCTTCNGCNCAATGNTCNANAATTGCAGGACAATTTTCATCNAAGCTGAANAANGCCACNTTACAAGAAAGAGANCTNGCAATNTCCAAGCAATGGTCATCTTCACCATTTAAAACGGCCCAACCATCTTTTTTGACACTCTCNACAACGACAGACTTGACCCTTGCAAGNTCTTTTAAGTCATGAATNTCGCTCAAGCCTAGNTGGTCNTCTTGTATATTGGTAATNACGCCAATATCACANACCTTAAACCCAAGTCCTGANCTAAGAATACCGCCTCNTGCAGTTTCTAAAACTGCAAATTCGACATTTGGATCTTTTAGAANATACTCNGCACTTATNGGTCCTGTNGTNTCTCCCTTTTCCATCATATGNTTTTGGATATAAATCCCGTCTGAGGTAGTAAAGCCNACCTTATAATTGTTGTTTTTAACAATATGNGCGATAAGNCGNGTNGTNGTCGTTTTTCCATTTGTTCCTGTGACAGATATAATTGGAATCCTGGANGGTTTTCCCGGAGGATATAACATATCAATAACNGGNGCTGCAACATTTCTTGGAAGCCCTTCAGAAGGNGCAAGGTGCATTCTAAATCCAGGAGCTGCATTAACCTCTAAAATCACACCTCCGTTTTCTTTCAAGGATTGCGTAAGATTTGGTGCCATAATATCAATTCCACATATGTCAAGACCAATGACTCTTGAAATTCGTTCAGCAATAAAAACATTCTCTGGATGCATCAAATCCGTAACATCTACAGATGTTCCACCTGTACTTAAGTTTGCAGTTGACTTTAGGTATAAAGTTTCATTTTCGGTAAGTACAGAATCTAAAGTGTAACCAGCATTTTCAATNAGTCTTTCGGTCGATTTATCGATAGTAATTTCTGTAAGTACGTTTTCATGACCATAACCTCTTCTAGGATCTTCGTTTGTAATATCAATGAGCTCTTGAATGTTATTTTTTCCATTTCCAACAACATGAGCAGGGACCCTTTGTGCAGCAGCCACAACCTCATTATTAATGACAAGTACTCTAAAATCAAATCCTGTTATAAATTTCTCGACAATTACCCTTCTTGAATACTCTTTTGCATGCCATAGGCCTTTTACAGCGTCATCCCAATTTGTGACATTGATAGANGCTCCCTTTCCGTGGTTTCCATCCAAGGGTTTGATTACAATCGGGTATCCGATNTCATCAATTGTTTCTTGTAAATCCTCTTCATCGTAACAGATATCTCCTTTGGCAACAGGTATAGATGCTTCGTTAAGCATTTTTTTAGTTTGCTCTTTGTTACAGGCGATATCAACCGCTATATTACTTGTTTTACAAGTTATGGTTGCTTGAAAACGCATTTGGTTTACACCTGCTCCCAGCTGAATTAAAGAGTTTCTTCCAAGTCTTAAAAAAGGAATCCCTCGAGATACAGCCTCTTCAACGATACTTCCGGTACTTGGCCCAAGACGAACATCTTCACGAATTTCTTTCATTTTTTGGATGTCCTCACTTAGGTCATANTCTTCCCCTGAAATTAAGGCTTCAGCAATTCTTACTGATGCTTTTGCAGCGTAGACACCAACTTTTTCCTCAAGATAATTAAAGACTACATTATAAATACCCGGTGTTTTGGTTTCTCTTGTTCGACCAAAACCAACGTCCATTCCAGCAAGGGTTTGTATTTCCAGCGCAATGTGCTCAATCACGTGACCCATCCATGTACCTCTNTCCACTCTCTGAAAAAANCCACCGTAACANCCTTCTGAACANCGGTGNTCTATTANNGNAGGCANNAANGCTTCAATNCTTTCTCTNAAACCNTCAATTTTATCNGTNGGTCGTTCNTCGAGCTCCTCTAAATCNAGTCNCATCTGNATTAATTTNGTTCTTCTAATGCTCCAAAGATTAGGNCCTCTAAGTGCTTGAATTTTAAGTATTTTCATNGTNAANNNGANATTAANTATNANCAGTNNCNCNTCCAAAANTTTNNGCAAAGGTACAACATGTATNNNATTCTAAAANAAATCTTTAACTTTTNTCNAAACTAAAGTNAAATTGNCTTCCANTTCCNGGNNTNCTTTTTACNGATATNTTTTGATTNTGNGACTCNATNATNTGTTTTACNATNGNNAGTCCNAGNCCNGANCCNCCNTNNTNTCTNGTGCGNCTTTTTTCNACNCGATAAAACCGNTCGAANAGTCTTGANAGNTCNGATTNCTCAATTCCAATACCGTTATCTGAAACTGCTATTGTTGTCAAATCATCAATGGTGAATATTGTTATCGTCGTTGAACCATCGTTATTCCCATATGCGATCGAATTCCGGACGAGATTTGTTAAAACTTGACCAATTTTTTCACGGTCAGCCACCACAAATGTTGGTTCACCAGGATCTTCTAGTAAAAAGGTAATATTTTTTTCTTGCGCCATCAGCTCCAAGGACTCAAAGGTTTCTTTGGCTAGTGTCACGATATCAAATG